>CACMNZ010000033.1 GCA_902615165.1 uncultured Prochlorococcus sp. | reverse complement strand
ATCTGCAGTAACTCTTACTTGCCCATCGCAATAATTACCTGCGCCGATACCTATTGTCGGAATTGTTAAAGAATTTTGTATTTCTTTAGCAAGCAAATCAGGAATATGTTCAAGAACTATTGAAAAACATCCTAATTCTTCAAGAATTGAAGCCTCTTTCTTAATTTTTTCTTGGCTTGCTAAGCTTTCTCCTTGTTTTCTTAATCCAATATTTAGATAGCTTTGTGGTGTAAGACCTATATGACCCATAACAGGGATTCCCATTCTTATTAATCTAGAAATAACTTTTTGTATTTCTGGTTCAGCTCCTTCCACTTTTACAGCTTTTGCATAAGTGCTCTGAATGATTTTTCCTGCATACTCAACAGCCTTATCCTCACCACATTGGTAAGTCAGAAAAGGCATATCTGAAACGACTAAAGGCTGTTCCTCAATTTTCTTTTTAAATCCCCTTGAAACAGCATTAGTATGATAAATTATGTTTTCTAAAGTTAATGGTAATGTCGATTTGTATCCTAAGCAGACCATTGCTAATGAATCTCCTACTAGTACGAGATCAACATTTGCTTGTTCTGCAATAGATCCTGATATGGAGTCCCATGCAGTTAATGCAATGATTTTGCGTGATTTTTTTTTATAATTAACTAGGTCTGAAGGTAACATAATAAATTTATGTATCTTTTTTAATCAAGAATTGCTAATATTACTTTGACTCGGCCTTTCGCGGTTTTAACGCCTAAACCTGGTCAGGACCGGAAGGTAGCAGCCACAAGGGATGCTTGAGGCAGGCGAGATAACCGAGTCACTTCATTTTACCTTCTAACCTAAATCTTTTTTATTTTGCCTTAATCGCAAAAACTCTGGAATACTAGCTCCTGATTCTTTATTTTCGGAATAATTATATAAGGGTTGATTAGATAATCTGTTTTTTATTCTTTGTTGGTTTAATGGGTGGGTTGTTTCAAATCCTGTAGCAATTACAGTTACTTGTATCTCCCCTTCCATTGCATCATCGACCACTGCACCAACAATAATATTTGCTTCTTGATCAACAACATCATAAATAATTTCAGATGCGGAGGTCATATCTTCTAGAGTCATATCTTTGCCTCCAGTAATATTTATAACGCAGCCTTTAGCTCCATCAATTCTAGCTGCTTCTAATAAAGGACTATTCATTGCTGCCTGTGCTGCCTCTATAGCTCTCGATCTGCCGGAACCTATACCTATTCCTAGAAGAGCAGTGCCAGCTTCCGTCATAACTGATCTTATGTCTGCAAAATCCACATTAACTAAACCTGGGCAAGTAATTATGTCACTGATGCCTTTGACACCCATCCTAAGAACATCATCAGCATTCCTGAATGCTTCTTGAAGGGGAGCTCCTGCTATAACATCTTTTAATCGGTCATTTGGAATAACTATCAGAGTATCAACGTTTTCAGCAAGTCTTGCTATCCCCTCCTCTGCTTGACGCATTCTTCTTTTCCCTTCAAAAGAAAATGGTTTGGTTACTATACCTACTGTTAGAGCTCCACTTTGTTTGGCCACTTCTGCGACAACTGGTGCTGCTCCTGTACCAGTTCCCCCGCCCATTCCAGCAGCTATAAAAACTAGATCAGATCCCTCCAAAGCTTGTTGAAGCTCTTCTTTGGATTCTTCGGCTGCTTTTTGTCCAATACTTGGATTACCACCGGCACCTAAACCTCTAGTGAGGTTTTGTCCAAGTTGAACTCTACTCTCTGCAGAAGATTGCAGTAGGGCTTGTGCATCGGTATTGAGAACTCTAAATGAAACACCTTCTAAATCACTATTTATCATTCTATTGACTGCATTACTGCCACCACCACCTACACCAATAACTTCTATTTTGGCGCTTTGGCTTGGAAGGATTTCTCTCGATTGATCAAAGTTTGGATTGTTACCGAAGCTCATCTCTTAATAGGAATCTAATACTAGTATTGGGTGCATTATGAACTTACTGAGCTCATCTGTAGGAATTTGTTGAGGAAAATCCTAAAAATATTTATGTATTAAATATTTTGTTTGAATGCAAAACCCATATAAACACTACAATAATTAAAAAAAATTATTCAGAATCATTTTTCAAATATTAGGGTTTGAACACTTTTATTTTCGGTTTATCTGGATTAGTAAGATCAATATTATCTATTTTTTTTGAAAAGCTATTTTTATTAAATTCATTTTTAAGATTATTGATTATTTGTAATTGATAGTTGATTAAATTTGGCTGA
>CACMNZ010000032.1 GCA_902615165.1 uncultured Prochlorococcus sp. | reverse complement strand
ATTAGTGGAAGCGTCAACGTAACTGTTGGCCAACCTCATATTAAGGTTGATTCAATAACTGTTGGAGGAAGATAAGATATGAATTCAAGAGAAATCACAACTCAAATCTCCAAAGCTGCAGATTTCCTAAATCTTAAAAAATGGGATTATGGAGCAAGTTTCTCTAATGATTATTCTGTGCAAGTAGATAAAGGAGAGGCTAAACAACTTAAGGCATCACAAAAACAAATTTTAACTATAAGAGTTTGGAATCAATCTAATCTAGTTGGTATTACTACAACAAGTGATATTAGTGAATCTGGTATTAAAAAGGCTCTTAAGCAAGCAAATATAGCTTCTGATTTCGGCAATAAGAATGAATCTACAGAATTTTCACCACTAGCGAAGGATCCTATTAAAGTTAAGGAAGATTATTCAAGAAATATCTAAACCTATGGAAGTAGTCGAATAAGGGGTGCGTAAAAGTAGAGCCACCAATGGTAATTTTTTGGCTTAATGATTTAACAGTACGTGGCTGTGCTTTCATTAATGCGTCAAAGAAATCCCCATGTCTACTTTCATCTTGACACCAATTTTCAAAGTAATTAAATAGTGGAAAAATTTTGCTATCAGGGTTCTTTTCGAGATGCCTATAAATTGCTATGTATCTCCAATAACCTATTTTTTCGGATAAATAAGTAGCGTAAAAAATACTTCTTGGAGGGAAATAAGTGTAATCTTTATTGGCTGTTAAAAAACCTAAATCTAACTGAAGTCCAAAGTCACTCATTGATTTATTTAAAAAACCTGCATGTCTTGCTTCATCTCTGGCCATATGAGCAAAACATTCAGCAAGTAGAGGGTTTTTGACTTTAATTCTCTTACTAAGTTCCTTGTAAAGTAAAAAACCTGAAAATTCTGATGTACAACTTCCCTCGAGAAAGTCAACAAAAAGCTCTCTTGTCTCAGGATCTAATTTTTCTGCAGCGCCTTCAAATTCACTATTTCTTACAAAATGATGTCTATTGTAATCTTTCCTAAATTCCTCACAAATAGCTTCCAATTCCTCCTCGTTTATTGATAAATCCATATTTTCCATAGCCTCAAAGTCTGTTGTATAGAATCTTGGGGACAAAATTGTTTCTTTTGCCGGTATCTTTCCATTATTAATATCTTTTTTATTTTTTGATTCAACAGTTGATTGAGCCATTTTTTATTCAGTTTATTAATACTATTATTTACTATGATTTGTATTTTCGAGGGAAAAGTTAACTTGGTGTTATTGTTTTTCTAATTAACTCCTATTAACTTTTGCCCATTCAATCTTTGAAGTACTCTTGAAATTATTAATTTTAGGGTAATTCTTTTTTCGTCAATAAGAAAGGATTCAATAATACTGGGTTGTTGATTAGGTTTTGATAAAGAAATACTTTTTAATGAACTAATGTCATCCTTCTCGAAGGATAACCAAAAGTTACAAGTATCTTTAATTTCACAATTTATTACCCAACATTTATCTCCAGCAATAGGTCTATTTGTGTTAGTGAGGTTAATATTGTTTATTTCTAATCCTCTTTGATTAATTTCATCAGTAAATGAAGGAATTAGGTGCATGTTAATAAATTCTTGGAAAGGCTTTTTCTCTACTGGAAGTTCTTTTTTTGGTTTTGTTATAGGTTTTTCGGGAATATTAATTTCATTTTTTATAACAACTTTAGTAACAGAATCACCCTTATTTGTATCTACGTTGATAACTTTTTCTGATTTAGGTTCTTTTATTTCCTCAGAGTTTGATTTAGTAGTGTTATCAGATATTACTTTATTAAATTCATTATTTTTTTCTAAATTTTCTTCCATAAAAAAACTATTTATTTCATTATAAATTAAAAAAACATTTTTTAATTAATTTTTTTTTACCAATCATTATCAGCACTATCCCAGTCATCTTTAATATCCTGATTTGAATAACTTTGATCTTTTTTAAAATTATTATCATTCATATTTTTGACTACTCTGTAATTAACAGAAATCGTTGGTTGAGTTTCTCTGATATCCCTTTGTGGCGGCATCTCAATGTTTGGTTCCATTTCTTCCTCATTATTAGATACAAAATCATCTTCCACATTTTCGAAAGTTTTTTTTCTGGAACTAGTACTAGTTATTGTTTTATTCAATAAAGTGCTTACAAATAAACCTGAAAAAAATGAAATACTGATTAACTTACCTATACTTACTTCTTGGAGAGTCCATTTAAAGTATCTAAATGAAGTCTTCTGA
>CACMNZ010000031.1 GCA_902615165.1 uncultured Prochlorococcus sp. | reverse complement strand
GCCCACAGGGATGAATTAATCTCTTTAGAAAATGAACTTGGAGAAAAACTTCAATTGAAAAGTGACGGTTCTTTATTTAAAACACCTATTTAAGATACTTAAAAAATTTTATTCAATAATTTTTAATCAAAAATATTATTCTCTCTACAGAATTTCTCTAACTCTTTATCATTTAGCCAATCTTGGGGTTTTGTAAAAATTGATGTGAGAAATTCCTCTCGAGAACCATTTTTAGCTTTAAATCCATATTCCCATCTAGCTAGAGGCGGTAAGGACATTAATATAGATTCAGTTCTACCATTTGTTTGTAGTCCAAAAATCGTCCCTCTGTCCCAAACTAAATTGAATTCAACATATCTACCTCTTCGGTATAGTTGAAATTCTCTTTCCTTCGATGTATAGGTTTGAGAAACTCTTTTTTCAATAATAGGCAAATATGAAGGGAGGAATGCCTGCCCACAGTTTTTCGCTAAAGAAAATAAATCATCCCAATTTAAATTAGATCTGCCAATATTTTGCGAAGCTTTTGATGCTTCTCCATTTTGATTATTTCCTCTGTAAATATTGCCTGAACCATCTTGATAATCATAAAAAATACCTCCTATGCCTCTAGATTCATTTCTATGCTTCAAGAAGAAATATTCATCACACCATGGTTTGAAAACTTTATGCAAATCTTGATCAACCTTCTCACAAGCTTTTTTATGCTCATTATGAAAATTCCTTACATCAGAAAGATAAGGATAAAAAGGGGTTAAGTCAGCACCTCCTCCAAACCACCAAACAGGACCAGCTTCGAAATATCGATAATTTAGATGAACTGTAGGAATATAGGGATTCTTAGGATGCAAAACCAGAGAAGTTCCCGTTGCAAACCATTCATGGCCTTTAGCTTCAGGCCTTTGAGAGATTATAGATTGAGGTAATTCTTTTCCCTGTACTTCCGAGAAATTTACACCTGCTTGCTCAAAAATAGAACCATTTTTCAATACTCTTGATCTTCCACCGCCACCTTCGTCTCTTATCCAGGATTCCTCTGTAAATTTCCCTTTGCCATCAACATTTTCAAGTCCTGAACAAATTTTGTCTTGTAGAGTTAATAAGAGATTTTTAGTTTTTTCTCTCGAGTTTTTAGGAGGTTCTTTCAACATGTATTTAGTAAATCTTGAAGAAAAAATTTTTTTGGTTAATTATAAGTTTCTCTTTATAATTTCTCTTAGGGGGTCCTTATTACCTATTATTTGATAGTTCGACATAGTTCTTAATCTTTTAAACAGTCGACTACCTTGTCAAAATATTTAAAAATTTAATGACCACAATAGAAGATGCGAATTTTGCTTTACAAAAAGTTCTAGATGCTGGATCACAGAAAAATGTAATTGAATTAGCTTGGATTAAAAATGTAAGAGTAACTATACCGAGAGTAATCGTAACATTATCGTTACCAGCATTTGCAAATTCTCAGAGAGATAGAATTGTACAAGAGGTTAGAGGAGTATTACTGGATTTTGAAGATATTGATGATGTTCAAATAGAAATAGATAATAATCCCTCCAAAACAGAATCTCAAAATCAAAGCAATTCTCCTGAGTTGCAGAAGATTGATGGAATTAGGCATATCATAGCTGTTAGCAGTGGTAAAGGTGGAGTTGGGAAAAGCACAATTGCAGTTAATCTCGCTTGTTCTCTAGCTAAATTAGGCTTGAAAACTGGTTTGCTGGATGCTGATATATATGGACCTAATACTCCCTCAATGATGGGAGTTGCCGAACAGAATCCAAAGGTTACAGAAGGTAGTGGCAGTGATCAAAGGTTAATACCAATCAATAAATATGGAATTTCATTGGTATCAATGGGTTTCCTCATAGAAGAAGGTCAGCCGGTTATATGGAGAGGACCAATGCTTAATAGTATTATCAGACAATTTTTGTACCAGGTTGAATGGAATAATCTTGATTTTTTGGTTATTGATTTACCTCCAGGAACAGGAGACGCTCAAATATCTCTATCTCAATCTGTGCCTATTTCTGGCGCAATTGTTGTCACTACTCCTCAACAAGTATCTTTGCAAGATGCGAGGAGGGGATTAGCAATGTTTAAGCAACTCGGAGTACCTTTACTAGGAATTGTAGAAAATATGTCAGTATTTATTCCGCCAGATATGCCAGGTAAAAAATATGAAATTTTTGGTAAAGGTGGTGGACAAACATTAGCCAACGAAAATGACTTGCCATTATTAGCTAAAATTCCTATTGAAATCCCTCTCGTTAATGATAGTAATAAAGGTGTACCAATCTCAATAAGCCAGCCCAATAAAGAAAGTTCTGTCGTATTTGGTAATTTAGCGCAATTAATTAAGAATCAATTTGTTAAAA
>CACMNZ010000030.1 GCA_902615165.1 uncultured Prochlorococcus sp. | reverse complement strand
ATTAATAAAATTATCAATTTCGGAAATTATTTTTTCCTTAGATTTATCTTTATCATTAAAATTTTGATACCAATCCTTAAGAGTATTATCTATCATAATTTCATTATGACTTTGCAAATATAATTTTAAATCATGAAATCTCGAGAGTATTTTATCTCTTAATTCAGAACAAGTATTTTTTGTAAAACTTAGCAAGAGGATCTCATCTGGTTTAACTTTTTTCTCCAAAACATTTCTTAAAACTATATGAGCCAAAGTAAAACTTTTACCAGTTCCTGCACTTGCTTCTACTAATTTAAACTTATTATCTAATTTAATTTGATTAGTATCCATTTATTTATTAAATTAAACTTTGACCTCATTTTTATAAAGTAAGTAATTCTTAAATTTATTCATTAAATATTTCTCTTCCAAGGCAATCTTAAATTTAATTATTAAAGCTAAACTTATTGTCAAAAATAAATAATAAATAGATAATTTTATTATAAAAACGCCAATGGAAATAAATATTAAAGAATAGTACATTGGATGACGCGTAAATCGATATATACCTGTAGTAACTAGATTACTTTTGTTTATAGGTCTTGGGAAAGGGGATAAATTTCTACCTAAATCTTTTATTGAAACTATCATTATTATGAAAGCGATTATGATAATTAAAATCCCCAGGAAATAAGAAAAAGGACTTGCTTGAATAATTTGTTTTTGTGGAAGAAATTTCCATTGAAAAAAATGAAGACTAATAATGAAGAACTGTAAAAAAACAAGCATTAGATCATAAACACCTTTAAAAAAATTTTTTAACTGAAATTTAGACATTTTTTATTTCTTTAATGCTTTAATTAGAGGACCATATAATCTGTATGATAATTGATCAAAATTATTATTTCCAAGAAAGAAATCTGGTTCTTTTTCATTGCCAAAACACATTTTCATTTCGATATTATCTCTTTCTCCTTTAGAAAAATTTTTATTACCCATCCATTTATCTATAAAAGCTTTTTTTTCATTTTTTGATTTTATTTTTGCTTCTACATATTTATAAGCACTTTCTGGAGGAAGAGGTAAACATTTTTCAGAATAATTTTTAAAAATATTTATGTACTCCTCCAAAATTAGATTTGATTCAGTTGCTCCTGGTGATTGAATAATTTGCGATTTATAATTATTTTCTGTTCTAAAAATTACTTTAGTCCTTTTTATATTCCTCTTTAAAGAAGAAATAAAGAGTAATTTTATCCAAGCCTCAGTCAAACGACTTAAACTTAATTTCGCATTAATTAATTCAATTACGGTGTCATCAGCGATTAAATATTCTTCTTTATTCGCATTTAACTTAACATAGATTTTATTAATCTTCTTATGTTGACTCAAACTTGCAGATAGACTGCTTAATAAGTCTTTGATTTCTTTTTCTTTTGTAAAAATACTATTTTTGGGCATGATAATACCATTTTCATTCAATTGATCATTAATATTTAATTCATTTAAATCATCAATAATATTATGATTATCAATTTCTACTTGCTGGATTATTTTTGTAATTATTTGCGATTTTTGCAGATTGCTTACATACTCCTCGTCTGGATGATGAATAAATATTTCCTTGGGAGAAATATTGTTTTTATTAAGCCAATATTTTTGTGGAGTCTTGAACCAATAAATCAATTCTGATAATTTGTAATTTTTAATATCAGATTTTTTTTCATCCCAATTTATATCTTTTATTAAAGAATAATTACTTTTAACAATTTTAGATTTATCAAGATCAATTATTTGATTTTTATTTAAATCAGAATCTTTAATTACTATTTCTCTTTGGCTTTGGTTTAAGAAACTATCAAAAAAAGAAATTAACTCTTTTATAGGAAAAGAAACATCTAATTTTTTATTGTCTTTATCATTTTTTACCCAAGTAACTATAAATTTATCTCTGCAGGCAATTAATAACTCCAGAAATGCATATTTCTCTCTTTCAAAAACAGATGGATCACCTAAATGATATTTATTTTTTAATAAATTAATGTTTTCACTTTTTGATAATTTTGGATAATTAACACTATTCATGTCTATTAGAAAGATAATCTTATGTGGAATATGCCTTGAATTCTCAATATCACTTACTAGGATCTTGTTGACTCGTGATTTGCTTTGATATTTAGCTTTATTTATGCAAGAAATTAATATTTCTCTAAAAACTTTTAACAAGATAAGATCATCAGGTATTAAAGGTATTGCGTAATTATCAAGAATTCTATTTATTTCACTTATTTCTAAATTGAAATTTGCATTAGAATCAGCAATACTTTTTAATATAAACTTTATCTTTTCAACCCAATTAGAGTAAGAAAAAGATCCCCTTATCAAATTAATATATTTTTTTAAATTAATTAATATTTTAACCCATTTGTTCAAATCCAAATTTATATTTTTATAGCTAAATGGTTTTAAATTAAAAGTACTTAAATTTACTTCTTTGTCATAAATTAAGCCTAAAGTAATTCTTTTTATGCACCAATCTAGAGTATTTTTCTCTTCACCTAATCTTTCTTTATCATCTAATCCCCAATGAAACCCCACTTGGGTAAGTAAGAAAATAATTTCATCCTTCTCAGTAATATTAAAATCAAAAATGTTCTGAGTTACTTTTTTCGATAGAATATAATCTATTTTTTCAAGTGTAATTTTTTCACTTGCTATTTCAGTGATGTCAATTAGAAATTCATAAATGCCTGAAGAGTCATGATTATCCTCATCAAT
>CACMNZ010000029.1 GCA_902615165.1 uncultured Prochlorococcus sp. | reverse complement strand
ATATAAAAGCAGATTTCGAACAAGCACTTTCACAAATCACATAGGAAAGAAGATTTATTGGCTTTAATAATTCCTAGTAACTATCACAAGATTAGTGATGTTGAGAAAAATCATATATCTTGGATTGAACCAGAATTGGCAAAAAGACAAGATATACGTCCTCTTAGGATTGGTATTTTAAATATCATGCCTCTTGGCAAGCAGTATGAATTTAATTTATTACATCCACTTGGTTTATCTCCTCTTCAAATTGAGCCAGTTTGGATAAAGCTTAAAACTCACTCTTATAAAACATGGGATCTTAATCATCTAAATAATCTATATATAACTTGGGAAGAAGCAAATAATCCAGAACCGTTAGATGGAATCATTATTACTGGAGCACCAATTGAGCACCTAGCCTTTGAAGAGGTTAAGTATTGGGATGAATTTGTGAAAATTGTAAATGAAGCCAGAAACTCTTGTGCGAGTACTCTTGGATTATGTTGGGCTGGCTTTGCGCTGGCTTATTTGGCAGGGGTTGATAAACAAGTTTTTGATAGGAAATTATTTGGGGTATACCCTTTAAAAAGTCTTGTTCCTGGACACCCTTTGATGGGTACACAAGATGATGTATTTATTTGTCCTCAAAGTAGATTTGCAGGATTACCAGATTTAGAGATGGAGAAGGCCCAAAAAGAAGGGAAATTAAATTTGTTGGCTTATGGAGAAAATGTCGGATATACAATATTTGAATCTAATGATCAAAAACAACTTATGCATTTAGGTCATCCTGAATATACGGTGCATAGAATTATTAGTGAAATTGAGAGAGACAAAGAAAAGGGAGATGTTCCTCCGCCTGAAAATTTTGATCTAAGTAGTTCAAAAACAGCTTGGAGATCTCATAGGAATTTGCTTTTTCAGCAATGGCTTTGGTTTTGTTATCAACAAGTTAGTCTTAATTAACTTTTTCAATGAGCACTTTCTATACCACCTAGTCTTTCAAATAAGTTAAGACTTTCTTTATTTAAACCTACAATTTCAACTTTAGAACCACCATTCTGGAATTTTCTAATAATTTGCTCAAGAGCAACAACACCACTTTGATCCCAAATATGAGCAAGTGACATGTCAATTACAATATTTTCTGGATGTTCATGAATATCAAATCCTTGTGAAAAATAAATTTTACTTACAAAAAATAATTGTCCTTTTACTTTGTAGGTAGTTAAATTATTTTCTTTTGCTCTTGAGACAGTTATAACTTTTGCAACTTTTCTGCTAAAAAGAATTGCAGCTAATGCAACTCCTGCAATAACTCCAAGTGCAAGATTATGAGGTTTTGTAAGCATAGTGACTGCAAAAGTCATAAGCATGACTGCAGTATCGCTTTTAGGTATCTTTCTAATATTTTTTAATCCATTAATATCTGCTGTACTTATTGCGATCGTTATCATGATTGCTACTAAAGCAGCCATTGGTATTGCTCCAATCCATGACTTCAAAAGGATGATCATAATTAGTAGAGATATACCTGAGGAGAGGGTTGATAATCTAGATTTACCACCATTCTCAGTATTCATTACAGATTGCCCAACTAAGGCACATCCAGCCATTCCACCAAATAAAGATGCCACAATATTTGCGATTCCCTGTCCTCTTGCTTCTTTATTTTTATTAGAACTTGTATCAGTTACATCATCTAAAATGTCTTGAGTTAAAAAGGTTTCCATTAAACCCACGAGAGATATTGCGAGTGAGGTAGGTAAAATTATCCCTAATGTTTCAAGACTAAAAGGTACTTTGCCATTTTCTATTGATCCAAAAGGAAGAGAAATACTTGGTAATCCATCAGGTAATTTACCCAAATCGCTAACTGTTGGGACATCTAGATTAAAGAATATGCTTATAAGAGTTATTACTATTATTGCAATAAGTTGAGATGGGATTACTTTTGTGATTTTTGGAAGCCCATAGATAATTACCAATCCTAGGATTACAAGAATCCAAACTACTGGAATCTGAGTGTTAACTGGATATTGACTTAAAGTTTGTTCAACTAATTCCTTTGATTCTTTAATACCTATTCCTAGCTGAGGTAGTTGTGCTTGAAATATTAAAAGTGCCAGTGCATTTACAAATCCACTTAATACTCCTGTTGGCACGAACCGCATTTGGTAGGCAAGTCTTAAATATCCCCAAAGAATTTGGAAAATTCCAGTTAATATTCCAGCTGCAATAAGATATGGGACTCCTAATCCAGGGGCTTGTGATTCTCCATAGGCAACAAGTCCAGTCATCAAAAGAGCTGTAGAACCTGTAGCAGAAGTGATCATACCCCTTCTTCCTCCAACAATAGCAATTGTTATAGATAAGCAAAATGCACCAAAAAGGCCAACTTTAGGATCTACACCTGCTATACCTGAAAAAGCAATTGCTTCTGGGATCATTGCAAAAGCAACAACTAAGCCAGAGAGAATATTTGACTTTGGATCATCTAACCAATTTTTAGATAAATATCTTGAGAAATTTGACATTTTAAGTTTCTTTATAATTAAGAAGTTACCTCATAGAGGAGGCAAAATACCTTGTGGGTCAAAAATATTCTTTAAAGTTTTTAATTCGTTCATTCTATTTCCAAATGCTAATGTAATTTCTTCTTCATGAGAATTCAAATGATTATGCAATTGGGCTAAGTGAATATTTGGATAAAACCTTTTTAGCTTGCTCCATGATTTATAAATCCATTCCAGAGCGACTTCTTTTTCTTGAAGATCATTTTTTTTCCATGATGCATATATCCATGGTTTCCAAGTACTTTTTCTATGAACAAAAAAGCTTGCTCCATGATTTAACTTTTTAGTTTTGCCACCTAATTGTTGAGAAGCAATATAACAGGAATT
>CACMNZ010000028.1 GCA_902615165.1 uncultured Prochlorococcus sp. | reverse complement strand
GATAAATTTTGTAATTATCTTTGGTTTGATAAAAAATTAAATATTTGGTTAGACATAAGCAAAATAAATTTCACTAGTAAAGAGATAAAAAATTTAGAAGTGAAATTTATAGATGTATTTTCATCAATAAAAGAATTAGAAAATGGTGCAATCTCAAATATTGATGAAGATAGACAAGTTGGTCATTATTGGCTTAGAAATCCGTCAATTTCTCCATCTTCAATAATTGGAGAGGAGATTAGTGCTGATATTAATGCTGTCTCTGAATTTGGAAAACAAATTTTAAATGGAGATATTAAGAATAAGAATAATAAGAAATATACTGATGTTCTATGGATAGGAATTGGAGGAAGTGGATTAGGTCCATTACTTATTACTGAGTCTTTGCAAAAGTGCTCTAAAGGCTTAAATTTTTCTTATATCGATAATGTTGATCCATTTTTAATTAGCGAAAAGTTAGAAGAGTTATCTGAAAAGTTATCCACAACATTATTTGTAGTAGTAAGCAAATCAGGTGGTACGCCTGAACCTAGAATTGCTATGGAAATTATTAAAAGTCATTGCGAAAAGAATTCTCTTGAATGGAATTCTAATGCTATAGCCATAACAATGAAAGATAGTAAGTTATTTAATAAGGCTACCTCTGAAAATTGGTTAAAAATATTTAATTTACAAGATTGGGTTGGAGGAAGAACTAGTATTACAAGCTCTGTGGGATTACTCCCATTAGCTCTTATTAATGAAAATATATTTGAATTTATTAGAGGTGCATCATTAATGGATGAGGTCACACGAATAAGTGATTTTAATAATAATCCAGCAGCTTTATTATCATCTGCATGGTATTTAACTGGGGATGGCGTTGGGAAGAGAGATATGGTCGTATTACCATATAGAGATAGGTTACAGGTATTTAGTAAATATCTTCAGCAATTAGTAATGGAATCATTAGGTAAGAAATTTAATAGGAATGGTGAAGTAGTTAATCAAGGTATTTCCGTTTTTGGTAATAAAGGATCTACAGATCAACATGCTTATGTTCAGCAACTGAGAGATGGCATTGATAATTTCTTTTGTATTTTTATTGAATTATTAGATTCTCCATCTACTAATATTTTTGATGAAAAAGAGAATCCTAAAGAATATCTTTCTGGTTTCTTGCAAGGAACAAGATCCGCACTCTCTAGTGAAAATAGACAAAGTATAACTATTACATTAGAAAAATTAAATTGTTTTTCACTAGGTGCCTTAATCGCATTATTTGAGAGGGCTGTATCCTTCTACGCTGAATTAGTAAATATAAATGCATATGATCAACCTGGAGTTGAAGCTGGAAAGAAAGCAGCCGCAAATATAATTGAGTATCAACAAAAAGTAACTAATTTTTTAGACGAAGGAGGAGAATATTCTATAAATGACATAACATCATTATTTGATAATTCAGTGAGAGAACCTATATTTTTTATACTCCGTGAAATGTGTTTCGGAAATGATGATTATTTAGTTAAGGGCGATTGGTCAAATCCAAATTCATTAGTAATTCAAAAAATAAATTCTTAAACAACAATATTCATAATTTTTCCTTTAACAATAATTATTTTTTTTATTTCCTTATTTTGAGTCCATTTTAGTATGTTAGGTCTTTTAAGAGTCAATTCTTTAATTTGATCTTCACTCATATCATTATTAATATTTACTTTGTCTCTAACTTTTCCATTCACTTGTATTACCAGTTCATATGAATCTTCCTTTAGTGCTTCGGCATTAAAGGAAGGCCAGTTTTCTAAATGCACTGATTTATTAAATCCTATAAGATGCCATATTTCTTCAGCAATATGAGGTGCAAATGGAGCCAACAAAATACAAAATGTTTTTAAAGCATCAATTTTTAAATTGTTGTTTACGTCATTAATTGAATTTGATAATGAATTATAAAACTTCATTAATTCTGAAATCGCAGTATTAAATTGGTTATTTAATATATCATTCGAAATTTCTTTTATGGCTATATTCATTGACTTTATTAAACTTTTTTCTTTATCTGGATAGGAATTAGATTTATTATTTATATCTTTTGAACAATTTATATAAAGCTTCCAAATTCTACTTAAAAATCTAAATTGTCCCTCAACGTCTGTATCTCCCCATTCGAGATCTTTTTCTGGCGGTGCTTTAAATAATATAAACATTCTTGCTGTATCTGCTCCATATTTCTTAATTACTGATTCAGGGTCTATTCCATTATATTTTGACTTAGACATCTTCTCGAAAAGAACTTCGAGTTTGGTATTGTCTATTGGATCAGTAGGATTTGATAGGTCATTAATATCGGAAGGAGAAACATATTTACCCGTTTTATTGTTTTTATAGGCTGCAGCCTGAACCATTCCTTGCGTTAATAGTTTTTTAAATGGTTCATCAATATCAAATAGTTCATTATCCCGCAAAGCCTTAGTGAAAAATCTTGCATATAACAAATGCAAAATTGCATGCTCTACTCCTCCAACATATTGATCTACAGGCAACCATTTATTAATTTCAATCTTTTCAAATGGCTTATTTGTACATTTTGATGATGGATATCTTAAAAAATACCATGATGAACACATGAAAGTGTCCATAGTATCAGTTTCTTTTCTTGCCGCTATTCCACATTTTGGGCATGTAGTATTTATCCAATTATTATTATCACCTAAAGCATTAATCTTGTTAGCCGAGATTTCTATATCTTTTGGTAAGGAAACAGGTAATTCCGATTGCTTTAATGGAACAGATCCACATCTTTTGCAATTAACTATGGGTATCGGACATCCCCAATATCTTTGTCTAGAGATTAACCAATCTCTTAGACGATATTGAATCTTATTTTTAGCCCATCCATTATTTACTCCCTCCTCTGAAATTTTTATTTTAGCAATAGTATTTTCTAAGCCATTGTATTGATTTGAATTAATAAGATATCCTTTTTCTACATAAGCTTCTTCTAGTTCTTCATTTTGTTCACTTTTATCCTTTATTATTACCTGTTTAATATCAATATTATTATTCTTAGCAAATTCAAAATCTCTAAGATCATGAGCAGGCACGCCCATAACAGCACCTGTACCGTATTCATCTAGAACATAACTTGCCACCCAAATAGAAATAGGTTCAGAATTAACAGGATTTATTGCTATTAAATTAGTTTTTATTCCAATT
>CACMNZ010000027.1 GCA_902615165.1 uncultured Prochlorococcus sp. | reverse complement strand
TCACGCCCATAAGACCAAAAACAATTGCTAGACCTAATGCAGCAACAAGCAGTACAGATCCGATTGCAACACCATTAAAAAGACTATCGAGAAGTAACTCCAATTTAGAAAATGAAAATATTTGATTATATAAAAATAAAAGGAGGCGTTAACCTCCTTTTACTTTGAAGTATAGGTTTTAATTAGATTAAAGCTTATACTTTTCTCCTTTTGAAGGATCTGTCCAATCGCATGCAAATCCTTTTGAACTTGGATGCTTTTGGTTCCATGCTTGAGGAAGAACAACTCCTGTCTCTTCAAGGATTGTAAATCCACCCTCTGCATTAATTTCTCCAATTCTTACTGTTTGAGATAAGTGGTGATTAGGCATAACTTCAACAGGACCTTGTGGAGCATCAAACTTTTGTCCAACAAGGGCTTCCCTTACTGCGTTGTCGTCAAATGTTCCAGCATCTTCTACTGCCTGTTTCCATAAATAAACCATGTTATAAGCAGATTCTTGAGGATCAGCTACAACACGATCTGCTCCCCATCTTTTCTTGAAACTTGCAGCAAATTTCTTAGATGCAGGAGTATCAATTGACATCATGTAGTTCCAAGCGCCGTAGTGACCTTCAAGGAACTCAGGACCAATTGTACTAATTTCTTCTTCAGCAATTGAATAGTTCATTACGTAGTACCCACTTGAAGGTGTGATACCTGCGTCTTGAATCTGTTTGAAGAATGCAACGTTTTGGTCACCATTAAGTGTATTAATGATTATTCCACCTTCAGGAAGAGCTTTTTTGATTTTTGAAATAATTGGAGCAACTTCAGTATTTCCTAATGGAAGGTAATCTTCTCCAAC
The DNA here is from genome assembly GCA_902615165.1 of uncultured Prochlorococcus sp. The sequence goes on along the minus strand of CACMNZ010000027.1, from coordinate 2,376 downwards.
AACTTTACCTCCTAACTGTTTTACCTGGGCTTTAGTAATGGTGTTGGAAGTTCTTGGGAAAACATAATCAGAACCTACAAGGAAGAAATCTCCACCAGCTGCGGGAGAACGCTTATACATGAAATCTGTAGCGGGTTCTGACTGTTGGTTTGGTGTGGCTCCTGTGTAGAAAATGTTGTTAGAACATTCTTGAGCTTCATATTGAATTGGGTAGTAAAGGAAAGCATCCTTTGATTCGTATACTGGTAACATTGCTTTTCTACTAGCAGATGTCCAACCACCAAATACGACAGGAACACCGTCTTGGTCAATAAGTTTCTTAGATTTTTCAGCAAAAGTAGGCCAGTCAGATGCACCATCTTCAACTATGTATTCAATTTTGTAGCTTTTACCGCCAACTGTTACACCACCAGCAGCATTTATCTCTTCAATAGCCATTTTTTCAGTATCAACAAGGGTTGATTCAGAAATTGCCATTGTTCCAGATAACGAATGCAAAATACCAACGGTTACTGTGTCATCAAAACTTCCGGAGGTTCCACCTCCTCCGCATGAAGTTGCTGTCACAGCAAGAGAGGCAGTAGCTAATCCTGCCAAAATACGCCTTGAAATTCTCATGAATTAGGATAAATTAAGTAATTGACCCTCATTAGGGGGATAAAGTAAAAGTTATTAACGAGTGAGAATTCGTTTTGTATCAGTCGTAACTTTTTGTTGAATCCAAAATATAAAAATAATTATTTTCCTAGTTTCGATTGTTGGGTATATGTGATTCTAAAAATTGAGTTATTTCTTCAACTCCTAAGCCTCTACTTAGGTTGGTAAAAAACCATGGTTTACCTTTTCTCATAAATTCAGTATCCTTTTTCATAATATTTAGATCTGCACCAACCATATCTGCTAAGTCAATTTTGTTTATTAATAATAAATCTGACCTAGTTATCCCTGGTCCCCCTTTTCTAGGAATTTTGTCTCCTGCGGATACATCAATCACATAAATTGATAAATCTACAAGTTCTGGACTAAAACTTGATGCTAAATTATCACCTCCACTTTCTACAAAAACAAAATCTAAAGGATTATATTTATTTTCTAAATCTAAAACTGCATTTTTATTTAAGGAACAATCCTCTCTAATCGCTGTATGGGGACAACCTCCTGTTTCTACACCAATAATCCTTCCCTCCTCTAAAGCTTTTTTATTTATTAGAAAGTTAGCATCTTCTTTGGTGTAAATATCATTGGTGACAACTGCTATCTCATAATTTTTTTTCAGGCTTAAGCATAGAGCCCCTACTAATGCCGTTTTTCCCGAACCAACAGGCCCAGCAACTCCAACTCTCAATTTGCTGCTCATAAATTAATTTCTAAAAAGTTTTGTATAGAGGTCATTATGATTTTGTTGTGCCATAGCTAAACCTACATTGCCAAAATAGATGTCATCAATTTTTTTGTCCATAATTTCTTTAGAAACATTTGAAATTATTGCTAATAAATCTCTCTGAATTAACTGTGCATTTGTTGAACCAATTGGAATAATCCTTAATGCTGCACTAAGTTGGTTTGCACTCCAAGCGTAGAAAAAATTCTCAACCATTTCTAACTTCCTAATTTCAAAACAATAACAAGCCCAACTCCACGCAAGAGGCCAGGAGTTTTTTTTATTTTTTTTGTATGGATATTCAAATCCAAACTCTTTATTTAAATCAAAGAGAGATTTTGCCATTTGAGTTTGTTGTTCTCTCATTTCGATAGAGTCTTTTGATGAAAGGATCCATTTATCCAAACTCAATAGTTTTTGCAAATTCCTTTTTAAATTTTTGCTGTAATTTAATTCATTGAAAATATCAACAAAATCCAATAAAAGTCTCGCATCTAGTCTGATCTGGCCAATTTTTAGTTCATTTATGATTAATTCTTTTAGTGAATTTGAGTCTTTTAAATCTTTAGAATTTAGGTAACTCTCCAATCCCTCCGAATAACAAAATCCACCAACTGGTAAGTTAGGACTTATTAATAAATATTTTAATAAGTGACTTTTACTCATGATTATGGGCACCTCTTTCGGGAAAAAATTTTTTCTGGGTATTTAAGATATCAACGTTAAAGTTTTTAAGCATATTTTCAATTATGTAATTACCTCTTGTTATAAGAACGTCTTCTTCAATTTCTACTTCTACATGTCTATTTCCTAAATGATAAGCAGTTTTAATAAGTTCAATTTTAGAACTTGAACTTATTTCAATTAAATTTTCTGTTTTAGCAATTATCTCTACAAAAAAATTTGACTCATTAGTTAAAAGAATATCTCCATCATTTAATTTGCCCCCTCTAGGTAATTGCAAAATTATTTCTTGATCACAATCAGTTAATCTT
>CACMNZ010000026.1 GCA_902615165.1 uncultured Prochlorococcus sp. | reverse complement strand
AGAGAATATAAAGAAAAAAGGCAATTCCAATGGAATCAACCAAAATTCCAAAAAGGATTATTAAAAAACAGGTTAAAAAGAGAGTTATTAAGAAACAGCTTAAAAAGGTTGATAAAGCAATTGTTGAAATTGCGGAAATGAAATTTGAAAATTATGAAGAAAAAGAAGAAAAACTAGACGCGCTTGTTTTTTTAAAGAATCAAATATTGACGGAAGCGGAGGAGTTACTATGAACGGAAGACTAGACAAGGTTGCTATGACCAACAAACTAATGCAACTCAAGAGAGAACTTCACTACAAATGCGCGATTGGGGAAAAGGGAAAATGGGAATGTATAGGAGCAAACGATTATCTCAACAGAGTGTTTGATGTATTAGATGAGTTTTGGCAGTAAATACTAAACAAAAAAAAAGAATTGATATTGCAACTTTTTGGGCTACTAATAGAATTTCTGTTATGGATAATCTAGAAAGATATGAAGACAGTTATGCAATAGCAGAAGAATTTAGAGAGTGGATACTGCATATAGGAGAAAAGAATGAAAATTTAAGAGATTCTTTTTTAAACTTACCAAAGGAATTAAAAGAATTATTAGACCAAAAAGTCAACGATTAAATGAAACGCTTAGCTTTATTTATTGTTTTCCCACTTATATTTGGTTTTGGAAACGATAAAGCAAGATTATGCGAAGACCTTAAATTTGCAATAAATAAATCAAAAAATGATTATCAGCAAAAAATATCATTTGCGAAACAAAGCAAAGAATTTGCTAATGATAAAATTACCAAAATTTATGCAATAGAAACAAAATGGGAGGATCTTTTTGATAGTCCTTATGAAATAGAAAGCTTATGTAATGAATATTTCTTAATAAAAGAATTTGATATTGATTTATCTAGTGCATGTTATTTGTTTGAAACTATCTTAAAAAGTGGAAATTATAGTGATGGTGATTTTGATTTCATGGCAGAAGAAAGAAGACAAAATGCTCAAGCTATCAAAGAAGAATTTAAAGCCAAATATGATCCAATTAATGAACAAGCAAAAAAAGATTTTTTATCAGAACAAAAAGAAATGCAGAAAATATATCGAAGGAAAAAATGCAATAAAGTCACATATAGTTTTTAAATGAAACGCTTACTACTTGCACCGCTATATTAAATACTTTTGACAGTCGATCTAAATCTAAATTTAAAGATAAATTAAATGCTTTTTAAATTATCGTTTTTAGATTGAAATTATATTATCCAATTTTAGTTATGGCTTACTATCACGTTCATGGATTAATTCCTGATGGAATTTCTCAAGCTGAAGGTTACAAAATGTTTGAGCAATATATTGCTTCCGGTGCACCAATGGATAACTTTGAAGGATTTGAATTGATAAGTAGACTTCATGCTCCTGAAACCGGAGAAGTTTTTGTGACTTTCAAAGCTGATAATCACTTGGCAATATCTGAACATTTCGGAGTGTGGAGAGCAAAATTTGGCCTCGAATGGAATATCACTGCTGTTTTAAATGATGAAGAAGTCATTCAAAGAAATAAGCAGGTTGCGGATGCTGTTGCTGCGATGGGATAATTTAATTGAGTGACAGTCGATCTATATTGGAGGGATAAAATCCTCTTTTTACATTATTTATGTTGAGAAAAAAAGAAAAACAAACTTTAACAAGACTCTTCCTTTTAGGAGTTGGTGCTCCAATTGGACTTGATCGCTTTTACGAAGGAGATGTAACTGGTGGATTCTTAGCAATTTTGGGTTTTCTTGTTGCTTTGATAACAGTAGTAGGTTTGTTAGTTTGGATCTTTCCTTTTATTTCCAAAACTTTTCGTTTGCTAAGAGAATTTGAAGATGCGGAAGATTGAATGAAACGCTTACTACTTCCACTCCTAGCTACTTTCCCTTTAGCTACTGCTGTTGAAGCAAATCTTTTTCAAAAAGAACCTACTTATAAACAAATAGTCTCTCAATGCAAAAGACCAGGTTTGAAATATGCAGAATATAACGAAATTGGGATGACCCAATTTGCAAAAAATTACTTGGATCTTTGCATAAAGAAAGAAGCACAAAAAGTTTTACAGGCAAAATACAATAAATGTCTCAAAAAAAATAATGCTACTTTTTGCCAACTAACAACAAAGCTTGATCCATAAATGAAACGCATACTATTTGCACCGTTAATATTGCTTTTAACTGAAATTTCATTTGCAAAAGAGAAGCTGAATTATACAGTTACCTCTGATTCTCAGATACAAAACGTAAAAGGGAGTTTTGAAGCTATGGAAATGTAGTTATTAAAAGAATTAATAATAATTTTGAAGCTTCCTCAAATAAGCTTTCTTACGATAAAGAAGCTAAAACTTTAAAGCTAGTTGGAAATGTAGTCGTTAAAAATTTAGAGTCTGATGAGGGTTTATCTATCCAGGAATCTTATGGTGATGAATTGACTATATTTACTGATGCAGGACTTTATGAATTCAAATCTAAAACTAGTAATAGAGTAAAAACAAAACTTAAATTTTAAATGAAACGATTATTTCTCTTATCTCCAAAAATTAGTAATTGAAGTTTGATCTAAAATAAGGGCAATTAGCTTCTTTTTTTTTTAATATGTTTATATAAATTCCTTAAGTTTATGCGTTCACTTTTATTATTGCCTTTGCTTTTAGGTTTTTCATTTCCAGCGAATGCAAAGTCAGAGACTTATTATATTGATGTTTCAGCAGAAAGTATAGAAAACTATATTCTTAGTGGTAAAGATAAAAATGGATCTGTAACTGGGAATGATCCTACAGTTACTGTTAATAAAGGAGATACTATTGTTTTTAATGTTGATGCGTTTAGTCATCCGTTTTATATAAAGACTGAATTTTCCCGTGGAGGCGGTGATCAAGTAACGACAGGGACATTATCAGGTACCTCTGGAACTCAAGATGGAAAACTATCATGGAACACAACGGGTGTATCAGCTGGGAAATACTATTATGTTTGTTCTCCTCATGCACCTTTTGGGATGGGAGGCTCAATTATTGTTGAATAAATAAATGAAACGCTTACTACTCCCATTACTAGCTGCCCTCGCTTTACCAACTGCTGTTAATGCTGAAATATCTGATGAATTACATAAAAAATGTTTAGAAGCAAGAGATTATGCAGGATGTGTGAAAACTAATAAAAAACTATCTCATAAAAAAGATAAGGAAATATCAGGGATTGGAATAAGGCTTTTTCTCAATAGTGACACTGCTGAATTAACTATTCAATCTGTAATAAATGATTCACCTGCTGCTTCAACTGACATTAAACCAAATGATGTAATCATAAAAATAGATGGCAAATCAACTAAAGGAATGGGTATAAATGAAGCTGTTTCTCTCATAAAAGGACCAAAAGATAAGCCAATTAAATTAGTTTTATCAAGAATTAATGAGGCAGGTAAAAAGGAAAAAATAAATGTTCGATTAGTAAGAGATACTTTTAAAGTCTCAACAAAAGACTATTTATATGAAGGTGATTTAAGGAGGCAATTAGAGTTTTTCTTTCCAGAAAATATAAAACAGATTTTTCCAGAAAATGATTCCTCGTCAAAGCTCAAAAAAGGAACTTCAATTTAAATTTCTGAATGAAACGCATTCTCTTAGCTGAGCTTTTGTTAGTTTTAATTACCATAATTTTTGTTTCTCTAAACCCAATTTCAAGAATTTATATTGCTGATTATTTAGAAAAGATATCCACATTTTTATTTAGAACAGTAGGTGAAGAAGATTTAAATGAGTGGTATGAGAAAAGA
>CACMNZ010000025.1 GCA_902615165.1 uncultured Prochlorococcus sp. | reverse complement strand
CTTAAACCGTCAATTAGTCTTGCTAAAAATAATAAAAATAACGGGATAGAGGCTATTGAATTTGACCAATTAAAAAGAACCGTAAAAGATAATATTGAAATTCCTATTATCGAACCAGTAATACAAAAAAGAGTGACAGGTTTTCTTCCATATCTATCACTCATAAGTCCTATAAAAGGAGAAGCCGTAAATTGAGCTAATTGGTAAGTGCATGACAATAAACCATATGTACTTGCTTTAGAGTCAAAAAGTAAAACAAATGAGGGTAAGATAGGTAAAAGTATACTTTCACTTAAACGATCATTTAGAAGAGTAATAAACGCACTAAGGAGAGTAAATTTTTTATTTGGTTTTAATAAACTTTCTTTCACAATATTTACCTTCATTGCGATTAACTTCTACTACCATACTTGTTAATGGATATTATTGTGCCCGGCATCGTTTATTTAGTTGGAGCAGGTCCTGGTGACCCTGAGCTTTTAACTCTTAAAGCTTTACGACTAATAAAAAATTGTGATGCATTAGTTCATGATGCTTTAATCCCAGATGAAATAACAAAAGAGGCAGGAAAAAAGACAGAAATTTTCCATGTAGGCAAAAGAGCTGGGAAGTGTTCTGTACCTCAGGCTGAAACTAATTCTCTTATTTTGAAATTGGCAAAAGAAGGCAAAAATGTTGTAAGGCTTAAAGGGGGAGATCCATTTATCTTTTCTAGGGGTGGCGAAGAAGTATCCTTTTTAGAAGAAAATGGCGTTTCAGTTGAAATTGTTCCTGGTATTACTTCTGGGATAGCTGCCCCCACATATCTTGGTATTCCACTAACCCATAGAGATGCTGCGAGTTCTGTAACTTTTGTCACTGGACATGAGCGAATAGATAAAGAAAAAAAGACAGTGAATTGGAGAGATTTAGCTAAATCATCAGATAGCTTAGTAATTTTTATGGGTATAAAAAATATTGAATTTATTGTGGAAGAATTAATCCTAGGTGGTTTAGATAAGAGTACTAAATGCGCTGTTATTCAAGAAGCTACTTTAAAAAATCAAAAATTTTTGATAGAGAAATTAGATAATCTTCCAGATAAAATCAAAGATAAAGAATTTTTAGCTCCATCAATTATCATTATTGGGAAAATTGTTGAATTTAAGGTTAATAATAATATAACTAAAGTATCTGATGTCTTTTTACCAGATATTAATAAAGTTCAACTGTATAATAAATCCCAAAAGTAAATTGGATCGAATGCAGGTTTAAGCTTTAAATCATTAACTTGATTAATTTGCCTGCAAGATAAGCTATTAATTGCAACTATTATGTCATCATTTTGAAATTCTGGTGGAATTAATTCTTCTTTTACAATTTTTAATTTTAAAGCTTCAGAAACCATAATCCCCTCTAAACAGCCGCTCTCTTTTCTAGGAGTTATCCATTGATTATTTCTTTTAATTAATAGATTAAATGTACTTCCACAACAAAGTTCACCTGAAGTATTCAAAAGGATAGAATCATCAAATGATTTTTCATTAGCTTCTGTCAAAACTTGTATTGCCTGATTATATGAAAATGTCTTGCATTTACTGATAAGACTAAATTCATTTATTTTTTCCGTTTGACTAATGTAAACGCTTATCGGATTAAAATTTGGTTTGATTCTATAGAACTCAAGCCATAAATTATCCAAATCTTTTGTCTCTGAAGTGCTATCAATTGTTAGTGTTCGACCTTCATTAGTTCCTCGACTATAGTTTATTCTTACTGAAGCAAATTGATCATTTTTTAGCGATAATTTTTTAATTCCATCGTTAATAAGTTGTCTCAAAGTTAATTTATTTATTTTGAGATTAATATTTAAAATCTTGCTACTTTTTTCTAATCTTTTCAGATGTTCATCAAAAAGAATAGGTTTGTTTTCTTTTATCAAAATGGTTTCAAATATACCATCAGCAAATTTTAAGCCTCTATTATTAGCAGCAATAAATATTCTATCAATATCCAACCATTGATCCTTGTGCCATCCTAATGTTTCAATCATTTTAGTGAATCAATTAGCGGTAAAAGTTTCCACTTTAGTTCATCAGTTTCCTCTTCAGGCTTTGAATCAATAACTATTCCGCAACCTGCATATATATTGATTTTTTTGTCTTTGATTAAAAATGATCTTATTAGTATATTGCTGTCAAACTCTCCATTCCAGTCAAGCTTCAAAAATGATCCACAGTATGGTCCGCGTTCACATTCCTCTAATTCAAAAAGTCTCTGGCATGATCTTAATTTAGGTGCTCCAGTTATGGACCCCCCAGGCCAACAAGCTTTTAGTAAATCAATCCATTTCTTGTCTTTTTTTAATTTGCCTCTGATTACTGAAGTTAGATGATGAACTTTTAAGAAACTTTCAAGTTTTAATATTTCTGGCACCATAATACTTCCTGTTTCGCAAACTTTACTTAAATCATTTCTTATTAGGTCTACAATCATTATATTTTCGGCTCTATCTTTTTCGTTCGTTATTAAATCGATAGCATTAAGTGCGTCTTGATTTAAATCTTTATCTCTGGATCTAGTTCCTTTGATAGGTCTTGATTCTACAAAATTTTTATTATCTATTTTTATAAATCTTTCTGGCGAGGTAGATAATACAGCCTCTTTATAATTATCATTATTTATTATTATTCCTCCAAAGGGAGCTCTTAATTTCCTTCTTATTTTCAAATAAATATCTAAAGGATTATAGTTTTTGGAAGATTCAATTTCGCATTTAGTTGTTAGGTTTGCTTGAAATATATCCCCTAAGGAAATTAATTGTTTCAATTTTAAAATATTTTTCTGAAATTTTTCAGACATTTCGTCTAAATTAATTTTTGAAAAATCAAAATTCAAATTTGTTTCAATAATATTTTCTTCTTCAATATTTTTTATATTGTTGATTATGTTTTTATAGTTCATTAGTTCAGATGAGTTTGTGCCTTCGATAATTATTTCTTTTTTTATTAGATTACATTTAATGATTGGATCATATGATCCAATCCATAAAGTTGCCATATTAGATTTTCGCCATGGGTTTTTTGGTTCTATGTAAACTCCAGCTTCATAACTTAACCATCCGATCCAAAATCCTTTTTCAATATTTTTTAAATTGTTAAATGGATTATTAGTTTTATCTAAGTTATTGATATCTCTTGATTGGATTATTTTTTTAGGTTTAATTCCTATTATTGACCATTCCCCATTTTCTTTGCCATCACTGTCTAGCCAAGCTAATCCTTTATCTCCAAATTTTTTTGTTAGATCATACGTAATCAGTGCTGGATCTATCCATTTTTCTAGAATTATTTTTTTTATTTTCATTTTTGATTAGTGTTATTAAGCCATTTTTCATAAGCGGCATTTCTAATTCTGCAGCTATCACACTTACCGCATGGTTTTGAATTACCCGAATAACAACTCCATGTTTTATCTAGAGGGACATGATTAACAAAAGCTAATTGAATAATTTCCTCTTTATTTAAATCTAATAGTGGTGTCCATAGTTTTATTGGATTATTTTCTCTTCCTCTTTTATTAGCTAAATCTGCTAATTCTTGAAATTTTTTAATGTAGTCAGGTCTGCAATCTGGATAACCAGAATAATCTAGTGAATTAACTCCTAACCCTATAAAATCAGCATCTATTGCTTCGGCATAACTTAGAGCAACGGAAATAAATATAGTATTTCTCCCAGGAACATAAGTATTAGGAATTTTATTAGTTTGCAATCCTTCTTTCGGAATATTTTTTTGAGTATCAGTTAATGACGAGCCTCCCCATAGAGATAAGTCAAGTTTAATGATTTTAAATTCTTCGATATCATAATGTTTTGCAATTATTTTTGCAGAATTTAATTCTTTTTTATGACGTTGACCATAGTCAAATGAAAGGCCAAAAATTTTAGCTCCGGATTTTTTTGCGATACCAGTAACTGTAGAAGAATCTAAACCTCCAGACAATAAAACTACTATTGATTTATTTTTAAGAGTCATATGATTTCAATTAATTTTTAAGTATTTGTGAGTTTGAAGGCTTAATTTCCAATCTGGATTATTTTTTACGAAATCAATAGCAAGAGAAAAACCATTCGCATTATTCCATGCTGGCTGTAAATAAAAAATTTTATCTTCTTTTTTTAAGCCATCT
>CACMNZ010000024.1 GCA_902615165.1 uncultured Prochlorococcus sp. | reverse complement strand
CATGATGGCTTTTCAGATATCTTTTCCTCTAATAATTTATATAAAATAGGTTGCCAAAATTGATCTGAGTTTAAATTCTTAAATAGATTAGATGAATTAATTTCATATCTATTCCATTGAGCAATCATTTCAGGTCTAAAAATCAGATAATCAATAAAATTATTCGTGATCTTTTTTGTCAAATTATATATGTCTCCATCAATTGTCTTTTTATTATCCAAATATTTATTTATCCAATTTCTAAGCGGAAATGATTCTTTAAAGCTATTTAATTCTTCCAAGGAATCAATAATGCCCCATTTAATTGACTCAAAATTCCATGCGCTCATATCAATTGCAGGAAAAAAATTTGTCAATAAAGATTCGGTATACGTTGAAATTGTCTTTAATTCATAAAGAGCACTTATTTTGTTTTTTATAGTTATTTGTTCACGTAACCAATTCCCCAAAAAGTAATTGGGGACTACAATTTCTAATTTCTCATTTATAGGCGGAGGACATATTTTTAATTCCTCTGCCAACAGCTCACTAATTACTTCAATTTTATTTGACTTATAAAGATTGAGCAATTTACTAGATGGTTATATTACTCAACTTTAAATGGATCAATTATTTCTGCATTAGGACATTCGAATTCCCCAACAGCAACAAACTCTAAACGCAGCTTTAAGAAAGTTATAAATTTTTTATCCGTCGATAAAATAGCTGCTGGAGGCGACGGAATCTTTGCTTTTAGATCAACAAATTGGGTGGTTTGCAAAAATGATGGATTTTTTAAAAGCCAAAAATCTATTTCTTTATTATTTTCTTTATAGTTCCTCATCCTCTCTTTCAAAATCTCCTCAATTGGTTCTTCAACAGTTAAAAACTTTTCACTAGCAGCGACGAAAAAATATGTTGTCATTTTGAAATTAATTTGATGTAATAAGGGACTTCATTTCGCGCACAGACTTTTCTAATCCTATCGCTAAAGCCCTTGCAACAATACTATGACCTATGTTTAACTCATTCATATTGTTAATTGATGCAATTTTCTTAACATTATTGTAGTTAAGGCCATGACCAGCATTAACAATTAATCCAAGGTCATTTGCCAAATGTGTAGACTCTATAATCTTTTGCAGTTCTTTATATTGTCCAGATCCCGATAGTTCAGCATATTTTCCAGTATGTAACTCTATAAAATCAAATCCTATTTCTTTGGAATAATTTATCTGTTCACCGAGAGGATCAATAAATGCACTTACTTCTATATTTGAATCCTTTAAATTCCCAACAACCTTCTTAAGGTATTTTAAATTACTTTTTAAATCCAACCCGCCTTCAGTAGTAACTTCCTCTCTTTTCTCGGGAACAAGGGTTACATAATCCGGAAGAATTTTTTTGGCAATTTCTAACATTTCTTCTGTAGCAGCCATCTCTAAATTGAGTTTTGTTTTTATAGTCTCTTTTAGAAGGAATACGTCTCTATCTTGTATGTGTCTTCTATCTTCTCTTAGATGCACTGTAATTGAATCTGCCCCTCCTAATTCAGCTAAAAAAGCAAATTGTACAGGGTCAGGCTCGACAGTTTTTCTTGCTTGCCTTACATTAGCAATATGATCAATGTTTACTCCTAAAGTAGCCATAATTTTGAAAATCTTATTTTCTAGACAATCTAGTAACCGCCCAATAATAGCTAATAAAAAAAGGCAAACACTTAAATTATTAATATTAAGTAAATAGAACTTGAAGAAAAATTCCTTAAATATTAGGCATAGGATCAACCCTGTACTGGGATTCATTGCAATGTTCATTACTCAAGACATTGTTTTGAGATTTTTTTTTAGAAAAAAGAAAATATTAAAAAATGCTTTTTCGATTCCAATAAATTCCTCTATCATTTTAGCTCCAACCCACAGATCAAGATGGGACGGTTTAATACTAACAATGGCAATGGGTAGGAGAGTAACAAAAAAGGATTGTAGATTTATGGTTACTAAATCGGAAATGAGAGGAATACAGGGTTGGTTTTTAAAAAGACTTGGATGTTTTTCAATAAATCAATTATCGCCATCTCTATCAGCTTTAAGATATGCGATTGACCTTATAGAAAAAGGAGAACAACTAGTTGTTTTTCCCGAAGGAAAGATTAATAAATATGGAAAAAAATTAGTTCTCAAAGAAGGTTTATTTAGATTAGCTAGATTAGCTACCAAAAAAACAACCTCTATTAATATTATTCCAATTGGAATTGCTTACAGCAAAATACCTCCGAACTTTAGGGGCGAATTTTGCTTATCCTTTGGACAACCAATAGCAATTAATGAATACTTAAATTTCAATATCAAGGAATTTAATATATTTCTAAATGAAAAAATGTCCCAGGAGGAAGAAAAAGCATTAAAAAATGTAGGTAGATGAATCTGTAATAAGTTACTATAAATTTTAATGATTGAATAAGAAAATGAAATTCTTAAAGGTAATCCCAATTTTATTTATATTTTTTGGAAATGTTCCTTACAAAAATGAAGTTTATGCAGAAATAAAGAATCCAAAAGACTTCAAAGTACTCTCAAGTGAGAGTAAAAGTCTTTCCATATCAAACGTAGAATATTTCATAAAAAAAGGAGATAAATATATTAAAGACGGGGATTTCGAAAAAGCTAAGGATTCCTACTTAGACGCTAGAAAGTTAGCAAAGCAACTAGCGTCTTTTTATTCTGATCTAAATTCATCCTTTAAAGGAATTGATGCGAGAATACCAAATGAAATGCAAAGAAAAGGTAAGCAAACATTACAAATTTTGGCAGAATCAAATAAGAGATTATCCTCTGTGTATATAAAAACTGAAAAGCCTGAGGTTGCAGTACCACTACTTGTTGAAACAATTAGAATAATGTCACCTAGTAGTCCAGAAGGTAAAGAAGCTTATGAAAGGTTGATCCAGCTGGGATTTGTTGAGACAAAATACAAAGGATAATTTAAATTAATTATGATTACAAAAGCAGAAGTCATTAATTTAATTTCTAAAAAAATTCCAAGTTCTCAAGTTTTTGTTGAAAATCTTAAGGGAAATGATCATTTGCAAGTAACTGTAATTGCATCTGAATTTAATGGATTATCATTAGTTAAACAACACCAGCTAGTTTATTCTGCTTTGAAGGAAGAATTAGCTTCAGAGGCTATTCACGCACTGGCATTAAAAACAGAAACTCCAAATTGAATTATGGACAAACTAACAAAAGATAAAATACAAAAGCTAATTGATTCTAATCCAGTAATGGTTTTCATGAAGGGAACAAAATTAATGCCTCAATGCGGTTTTTCCAACAATGTAGTTCAAATACTAAATTCCCTAGGGGTAGAATTTGGTACCTATGATGTTTTAAGTGATTTTGCTATCCGAGAAGGTATTAAAGAATATTCAGATTGGCCAACAATTCCTCAAGTTTACTTAAAAGGAGAATTCCTCGGTGGATCAGACATCCTTATTGAGATGTACAACTCAGGATCTCTTAAAGAAAAAATAGAAATTGAATTAGCGTCTTAAGACAATTAGTAAGTATAAATACTGAATTGATTAATAAAAATTAATATTTTAAATCCTTTTTTTATCAAAAAAACCTTTATTTCCATCTCCATCTGGATCAATAAAACTTGAAGGATCTAAAATCCATCTTTCAATTAATCTTTCTAATTTCTCTTGATCCTTTTGCTCTAAACTACTGCAATTCCTTAAGGCTTGGAGATAACCATCACTATATAATTTGAGATCAGATGGGGTATGAAAACGAGTAACGAGGTCCTGGCAACTATCGCAAATTGATTGAAAATGACGAATTGCTTTGGGATTTTCAAAAGATGTCATAATTCGATAGATTCTGATTTTTTTTTAGCATTTGTTATACCTTATTAAGGATGATTAAAAATTGCCTGGCCAAACAGTAATTAAGAATGCAATCAACTGAGCAAATCTTAGCTTCAACTCCTGGCAGTTCACAATTGCCTACGAGCTCTCAAACTCCCTCAAGAGTTCTAGTTGTTGAACCTCACCCCACACTTAGAACCGTCCTTGTGCAAAGGCTTCGCCAAGATGGCCATTTAGCTGCTGCAGTAGGTACAGCTGCAGAAGCTGTTGACTTATGTCGAGAACAATCACCTGACCTTTTAGTAAGCGCAGAGATTCTCGATCAGAATACTGCAATGAGATTGGCCCAACAATTGGGCTCCTCAGTCATAGTTTTAACGGCAAGATCCGGTGTTGAAGCATTAGTAAATCTATTAGATGAAGGTGCAGATGATGTTCTAAGAAAACCTTTTGGACTTGAGGAGCTTGCAGCACGATGTAGAACACTTTTAAAAAGGGGGAGAATAGGATTACAAGAAAAAGTTGAGGTAGGACCTTTAGAGGTTCATCTTCTTTTAAGACAAGTTACTCTTAGCGAGAAACCCGTAGAATTGAGCCCCAGAGAGTTTGCATTGCTTTGTGCTTTACTCATGCCCCCAGGAATGGTAAGGAGTCGTCAAGAGCTCTTGAGGATGGCCTGGCCGCCCTTCAGCGGTGGTCCCAGATCCGTAGATACTCAGGTTTTAACTTTGCGGAGAAAATTAGAGCAGGCTGGATTGGGAGAAGGTGGAGGGATAACCACTGTAAGACAACAAGGTTATAGATTCAGTATTGATAACATTTAATTTAGAAACGCAGAAATTTCACCAACAATCATTAAAACTGATA
>CACMNZ010000023.1 GCA_902615165.1 uncultured Prochlorococcus sp. | reverse complement strand
GATTTGTTTCTGAGTTAAAGCCTATAAAAAATAAAGTTACAAAACCAAAAAATATTTTATTCCCAAGATTTGTTGAAACGCATTCGCATTTTGATAAATCTTTTACATGGACAGACTTTCCTAATCTGGAATCAAACTATGGAGGAGCATTATCAGTAAATCTTCAAGAACACAAAACTAGAACTACAGATAAGGTTCTTGAAAGAGTTGAGAAATCATTAAAACTTGCCATAAAAAATGGATACCGAGCTATTAGAAGTCATATTGATACTTACAAAAGTCAATCTATTGATATTTGGATTGAACTTTTTAAATTACAAAAAAAATTTTCATCTGAGTTGACTTTACAATTCGTTGCTCTAGCTCCATTGGAATTCTGGGATACAACTAATGGAGAAGATTTGGCGAAAATATTTTCCTCTAATGGAGGTATTTTAGGAGGTGTAATTGTTCCTCCTTTCAATAAAAAAAATACAAGCAAATTTCTCGCAAAGATGCTTCTTCTAGCTAGTAAATATAAATTAGAAATTGATTTGCATATAGACGAATCGATCAATGAGCCTGGAGCCGGAATAAAAGTTTTATTGGAGACAATCGAAAATTTAAAAATTAATAGTATTCCAATTACTTGTAGTCATTTGAGTAGTCTTATTTCTCTAAGTCATAGAGAGATTTTAAATTTAGGAGAAAAAATGGCTGAGAAAAATATTAAAGTTATTGCTTTACCTCTAACAAATTTTTGGCTGCTCAATCGAAGTAATAAAACTACCTCATTAAAAAGACCAGTTGCTCCAATAAAGCAATTACAAAAATCACATGTGGATGTATCTCTGGGTAGTGATAACGTTCAAGATCCCTGGTACCCATTTGGTAATTTTGATCCTTTTTATGTGTTGTCTTGCTCCATACCTTTGCTTCAACTAAATCCCTGGGAGAGAATGACTATTTCTTCTATTTTTTTGGCTCCAAGCAGATTATTAAACTTAAAGTGGGATGGTTTAATTAAAAAGGGCTGCCCTGCTGATTTTGTGATCTTAGATGCACAAAGATGGGCAGATGTTTTTTCGAGTTCCTTAAAGAGAAAAGTTTTGATAAAAGGCGATTTATATCGCTAATCGGCTAATTTATATACAAAACAATAAGAATTTAATTAATGACATCAAATACTCTTAAATTAATTGACAAATTTAGGCAAGTTAAAAACTTAGAGATTATTGAAAGCCAATCTGACATAAAAAGACTTTCAAAAGATTTTTATAACTACTCTCCGATTCTTACTGAAAAATTAGACGAATGTATTGCTGATTTGGTGGTAAGACCGAGCGATCACAAAGCAGTAAAGGAAGTAGTGGAAATTTGTTGGGAATTTTATATTCCACTTACTTTAAGGGGTTCAGGTACAGGTAATTATGGACAAGCTGTCCCATTGTTTAAAGGAGTTGTAATGCAGATGAGTCACTTTAATAAGTTAGAAGAATTTGATCCAGATACAGGTTTTGTAAAAGTACAGTCTGGCTGTGTTATGGGAGATTTGAATAAACAATTAGAGAAATATGGGAGGGAATTGAGGTTGCTGCCCAGTACTTGGAAAACTGCAACAATTGGAGGTTTTATTGCAGGTGGATCAGGAGGTATTGGTTCAATTAGGTGGGGATTTTTAAGAGATCCAGGAAATCTTATTGGTTTAGAGGCAGTAACGATGAATGAAAAACCTGAATTATTAAAATTTGATGCTGAAGAATCCGAACCTCTGAATCATGCTTATGGGACTAATGGAATAATTACTTCTTTACTACTTGCCACTGATATCAAACGTAAGTGGTACTCAATAGTTATAGACTGTATTGAATTTGAAAAAACAATAGAAATATTGAAAACTCTCACCAGCGCAGCAATTGATCTGAAACTAGGAGCAATTCTTGAAGAAGAAATTGTAGATCAAATGCCAAAATGGTTTAAAACTAATTCTAAAAGTCACAAGATATTAATTCAATCTACTCTTGGAGGAATAAAAACCATCGAGCTAATTTGTAAAAAATTCAAAGTTGAATCTACCCTACTTGGGGAAGAAGAAAAACTCGTTAATGGAATTTCTGAAGTCGTATGGAATCATACAACTCTTCATATGAGGTCTAGGGATAAAAAATGGACGTATTTACAGATGCTTTTGCCGCTTAATAATGAACTAGAGTTAATTAATTTTTTGAGAAAAAAATGGGGTAAAAAAGTTCTTTGGCATTTAGAGGCAGTTTCTCAACAAGGATCACCGCGATTAGCGGCTTTGCCTGTATTAAAGTGGAATGGAGCAGAAGAACTAAATGAAATAATGGAAGATTGCAAGAAACTTGGTGCGTTTATTTTTAATCCTCATGTTTTAACAGTTGAAGGCGGAGGTCTCGGAGTGGTGGATGCAGATCAAGTAAAAGCGAAATTAAGATTTGATCCTAAAGGGCTATTAAATCCAGGAAAATTAGAAGGTTGGGAAGTAAAAGAACAATTTAAAAATTAACATTCTTATTTATTCGCAAATTTAATAAATTCAGCAACTAAAAAAATAGAACCTGTTAAAACAGGATGATTAGGTGGCCATTTTTCCAGGGAAAATAAATACTCAAAGGCAAGTTCAAATGTTTTAAATTCAATTGTTTTTTGAAAGTCAATTTCTTTAATCTGAGAGAGATCATTTAATTGCCAACTAGGTTGGTTTGGAACTGGCACAAGTAATAAGTGATCATTTTTCTTTAGAAGTGTTTTTAATATTGCGTAAATATCTTTTTGTCTTTGGACACCTAAAATCCAATAAATTCCTTTATCTTCATTTTTCCAATTTCTTCGCTCATTAGATAGTGCTTTTGCAGCAGGATAATTATGCGCACAATCTACAAGAATTTCTTTGTTGAAATAATTTATTATTTCTAGCCTCCCGTTCCAAGTTGTTTTTTTAAGACCTTCAGATATGTGTTTTTCTTCTATATTAAATCCCAAATTATTCAGCGCTTCAATTGCTCCAACAGCTACTGAAGCATTTTGCTTTTGAAAAATTCCTTTTAATCCAAGCTCATAACTGTTTGAAATTGAATCTTTCCAAATAATTTCCGCTCCTACCTCTTTAACTTTTTTGGTTATTAAATTCTCAACTTGACTATTTTGATTGCATGAGATGACAATTGAGTTTTTTTCAATAACTGCTAATTTTTCTTCGGCAATTTTTTCAATGGTATCTCCAAGAAATTCTTTATGGTCTAAGCCAATATTCCCAATAGCAATTATTGGTCTAGATTTATGGGCTGTTGTCGCGTCTAATCGTCCCCCTAAGCCAGCTTCAAGAATGAGTAATTCAACTTTTTGATGGTCAAAAAAATTTAGTGCACAGCAAATGATTTTTTCAAAAGGAGTTAATTCAAATGTTGAAAAATTTTTTTCTATTAATCTATAGATTTTTTCAAAATCAGTTTTATTAATATTTTTTTTATTAACTCTAATCCTCTCGCATACATCCAAAAGATGAGGAGATGTCGTTACACCGAAATTCCTTTTAGCTTCAAAAAGTATACTTTCTAAATATGCCGCGATTGATCCTTTCCCATTGGTTCCAATAATTTGTATCGCAGGGATATTCTTGCAAGGATTGCCAAGTTCTTGAAGTGCTTTTTTAATTCTTGATAAACCTAACTTGATATTATCCCTTTCATGTTTAGGAGATAATAATTCAAAAGATTTTAAATTTGCATTTTTCAAAATTTTAATCGCTATAACTCTTCAAAAATTGAATTTAGCTTATCTAAAAGAATATTAATTTCTCTTCGAGAAATAACTAATGGTGGGACAATCCTTACAACATTTCCTCCTGCAGGAACTACCAGTAATCCTTTATCAAAAGCTTTTAATGTAATTATTTTTGCATCAGCATAATCATCATTGATCATAAGACCTTGTATTAAACCTAAACCTCTTTTCCCGCTAATAATATTTGGAAATTTTTTTGACAATTCTTCAAACCCAGCACTTAATTGTTCCCCTCTTAGATAAACATTATTGATAATATTTCTTCTATTTATTTCTTCTAGTACAGTTAGGGCAGCTTTACAAGCGAATGGGTTCCCTCCAAAAGTGCTTGCATGATCCCCTGGAGAAAAAATGTTGGCTTTTTCTTTTACCAATAATGCTCCAATTGCATGACCTCCTCCTAATCCTTTAGCAAGGGTGAATCCATCAGGTTCAATTCCTAAATTCTCATAACCCCACATTTTTCCAGTTCGACCTACTCCACTTTGGACCTCATCTAAAATGAGAAGAGAATTATATTTATCACAAATTTCTCTAAGGCTTTTAAAAAATATTTTACTTCCAGGAATTACGCCGCCTTCGCCTTGTATTGGTTCAACTAATACGCCGGAAATTTTTTGATCATTATTTTCACATTCTTCAAATAATTTTTTTACTGAATCAAAATTGTTAAATTTAAAAAATTTGAACCCTTGAATCATTGGTTCGAAGCCTTTTTGATATTTTGGTTGTCCAGTGGCACTCAACGCTGCAAGCGTCCTTCCATGGAAGCTAGATTCTGCTGCGAGAATAATTGACTCTTTACCTTTATTTGTTTTATTCCCATATTTTTTAATTAATTTAATTGCTGATTCATTTGCTTCCGCACCACTATTACAGAAAAAGACGCTTTTAGCACAACTCATGTTCGTTAAAGTTCTACTTAATTGTTCTTGTTCTTCAATGTTGTAGAGATTAGAAATGTGCTGAATCTTTTTTAGTTGAGTTGATAACCTTCTTCTTAAAACTCTGTCGCTATGTCCAAGACTACAAGTTGCTATACCAGCGACTGCATCAAGATACCTTTTACCTGCTTTGTCCCATAGCCAACAACCTTTTCCTTTTCTGAAAGATATATCGAATCGACTATAGGTATTCATTAAAGTGGGAGCGGTCGGACTTGAACCGACATACCCGAAGGTGCCGCATTTTGAGTGCGGTGCGTCTACCAATTCCACCACGCTCCCAAGGCTTTTGAAAAAATGAACTTTTTTATTATAACAAAAATCAACTTATTGACTATTGTATTGGTCATGGAAAAGTTATCAAGATAACGTTTGTTAATAGTTAATCTTTTCGATAAAAACATAGAATTATTTATTGCATTTGCTGACATGAAATGAGGGGAAAAAGAAAAATCTAAGCATTTCTGATACATTTTTGTGATCAGACGCACTTAAAAGTCTTTTTTGGAAAGAGATAGCTTCATGATTAGTAATATTGTGTTATATTTGATAAAAAAAACAAATGTCTAAAATTCAAGCTAAAAAATTATCCTTTAGATTTGTCCCCTATCTTTTTATTGCAGTAACTATACTTACAACATTCGGATCTAATAGCGGAACTTGGGCATGAACGAAGTCAAATTTGATGGTTTAAATAAAATTTGGTCTAATCGCTTTCTAGTTTTGCTTTTATTATTTTTAGGTTGTATTTCACTAGTCAATATTGCTTACGTTTAAATAAACTTTCTTTGTTTCAAAAATATATTTGGAAAAGACTAAGCTGCTTTGATTTTTGAAAGTTTCTTAGATCTTGGTTCAATTTTATATCCATTCTCATCAAAAGTATTTTTACTGATCTCTCTGATTATTTTTACACCTAAATTTTTTAGTTTTAATTCAAAATTTTCATAACCTCTATCTAGATGTTCTAATCCATAGAAATTACTACTACCTTTTGCGATGATTCCTGCAATTATTAATGCAGCTGATGACCTTAAATCTGAGCCAACTAGATTCATCCCATTAATTGCTTTAACACCTTTGATGTGAGCTACGTTTTTGTTTAGTTTTATACTGGCACCCATTTCATTAAGCAAATAAATATGATTCATTCTGTTTTCGAAAATTGTTTCAGTTATCTTTGATTCACCATTTGCGATTGTCATTAGAGTTGTAAATGGTGCTTGCAAATCAGTGGGAAAGCCTGGGAAAGGAGCTGTCTCAATATCTACTCCTTTAATCTCTTTACTCTTGATAGAAATCGAATTTCCTTTAATCGTAATTTTACTCCCACTCTCTTGAAGCTTATTAGTTACAGCTTCAAGATGATGAGGGATTACTGGAGAAATTGTTATTGAAGAGGAAGTTGCAGCAGCAGCTATTAGAAAAGTTCCAGCTTCTATTCGGTCTGGAATTACTTTATGGGTACATCCGCCAAGCTTATTAACACCATCAATAATAATTGTTTCTTTACCGGAGTCATAAATTTTTGCCCCCATTTTATTAAGCATTTGGCATAAATCTTGAACTTCAGGCTCTCTAGCAGCATTTTCAATAGTAGTTCTTCCTATAGCTAAAGATGCTGCCATTATTAAAGTTTCAGTCGCACCTACACTTGGACAATTTAATTTAATATGAGTGCCATGAAGTCTATTTTTGTCCCCCCTTGTTTTTGCTTTTACAATTCCCTCTTCAATAATAATGTCTGCACCTAGTGCGATTAATCCATTAATGTGCTCGTCTATTGGCCTTGAACCAATATTGCATCCACCTGGTAACGGTACTTGAGCTTCTCCAAATTTAGTTAATAGTGCACCTATACAAAAGAAACTAGCTCTTAATCCTTTAACAAGTTCATATGGAAGTTCTTTAATCGAAATAGTTGTTGGATCTATTTCTAGTTGGTTGTTTTTACGAACTAAATTCACTCCTAAATTCTTTAAGATATTCCCCATCTTTTCAATATCAGTCAGAAAAGGTACATTTTCAAGAATTATTTTTTCATTAGTTAGCAATGATGAGGCTAATAAAACTAAAGCGGAATTCTTCGCACCACTTATTTCAACTATTCCATTTAACTTGCCTTGGCCAAGAATCTTTAAATTTTGCGATTTAAGATATGACTTCGTTTTGCTTCC
>CACMNZ010000022.1 GCA_902615165.1 uncultured Prochlorococcus sp. | reverse complement strand
TCAACTTCAAATTTAAGTAAAAAAAAATATATATTTGATGAGAGTATTGATAATTTATTGCTTAATGAAAAAGATTTAGTAGATAAGATATTTCTGGATTTACAAAGTCACTTGATTTTATGCGAAAAAAATTCCGGTATATGGAGTGTTGAATATTTGAATGAAATTGTTTTTGGTCAAAAAAAACCCTATGACCTTAAAACTCTTAAAGAGGGTGTTCCGATCATGTGTACAAAAAATAATAATGAACTTGGATTGTCAAATGGGGATATCGGCGTACTTATAGGTTTAAAAAATAAAAGAAAATATCTTTTTAGAAAATTTAATGATAATAATGAAGAAATTGTCGTATTAATTGATCCATCTAATTTAGAAAATGTTGTACCAGCAATAGCAATTACTATTCATAAATCTCAAGGAAGTGAATCAGAAAAAGTAAATATTTTGTGGTCCCAAAACTATAGAAGAAATCAATATGATGTAAAAGAAAAAAAAGACAATCAAAATATCTTTTGCAGAGATAATTTTGAAAGAAGGTTATTTTATACTGCTGTTACAAGAGCGAAAAAATCTTTAAATATATATTATTTAAATTAAATTTTATTTTTGAGAAATTAGTAATTTCTTAACCCTAAGATGTTAGATTAATATTTCGGCTCTGTAAGGCTAATCAACAACTTAAGTCAATTTAGATATTTGTTGAATGCCTAATCAGAAGATTATTAGGCATTTAAAATGGCTTTAAAAAAAGATAGTAAATCTCTAGGTAGTGAGCAGGAAAAGTCTCAGAATGAAGATTCTTCCCTACTAGATTTCAAGAACTTAGAGAACAAAAAAGAAATTGAATCTCAACTATTGGAAGTATCGAAAGGAGATGATAATGAGAATGGATTTCTCGATTTTGGGTTTAATCAATCGATCTTAAACTCGTTAATAAATAAAGGATATAAAAATCCAACTCCCATCCAAAAAGCTGCAATTCCCGAACTAATGTTAGGCAGGGACTTATTAGGCCAAGCACAAACAGGAACAGGAAAGACTGCAGCTTTCGCATTACCATTAATAGAAAAACTTAAAGATAATAAAGAACTAAATGCCAAGGTTTTAGTTATGACTCCTACAAGAGAATTAGCAACTCAAGTGGCAGAATCTTTTAAAAGTTATAGTTCTGAATCTAGTAATTTTAAGACGGTTGCAATATATGGAGGTACCGACTATCGAAATCAAATTTCTGCATTAAAAAGAAAAGTTGACGTAGTAGTTGGGACCCCAGGCCGAATAATGGATCATATAAGGCAGGGGACTTTTAAAGTTAAAGATATAAACTGTCTTGTTTTAGATGAAGCAGATGAAATGTTAAATATGGGTTTTCTTGAAGATATTGAATGGATAATAGATCAACTTCCTGAAAATAAGCAGATGGTATTGTTTTCAGCAACAATGCCTAGTGAGATAAGAAATATAGCAAAAAAATATCTAAATGATCCCGCCGAAATATTTATCAAAAGTGTCAAAAAAGAAACTCAATTAATTTCGCAAAAATTTCTATATGTACAAAGGCATCATAAGTTAGATGCTTTAAAAAGAATACTAGAACTTAATAACGAGGGAGTAATTATTTTTGTTAGGACAAAACTACTTACTACTTCAATAGCTGAAGCTTTAGAGAATTCAGGTCATACCGTGGCAGTACTTAATGGA
The DNA here is from genome assembly GCA_902615165.1 of uncultured Prochlorococcus sp. The sequence goes on along the minus strand of CACMNZ010000022.1, from coordinate 6,130 downwards.
GATATACCTCAAAATCAAAGAGAAAATACTGTAGATAGATTGAAAAAAGGATTTATAAATATTCTTGTTGCAACTGATGTCGCAGCTAGAGGATTAGATGTTGAGAGGATAAAACTTGTTGTTAATTACGATTTTCCTTTTGACAAGGAAACATATACTCATAGAATTGGAAGAACTGGAAGGGCAGGCAGATCAGGAGAAGCAATTTTATTTGTTAATCAAAGAGAAAAACATTTTCTAAGAAACTTAGAAAACTCAACAAAAACCAAGATTGAAGAAATTAATATACCAAGCAATAAAATAATAAATGAAAAAAGGATGGAGAAACTTATAGATAATGTTAATGAGAGTTCTTTAACTAAAGATGAAAATGAAGAAAATAAAGCTTTGATTATTGATGTACTGGATAATTTAAAAGAAAAATACTCAATGAATGACTCAAATATTGCTATGGCGGCTATTAATCTAGTAATAGGTAATAAATCATTTTTTGTTGATGACGATGATTCTTGGATTAATAAACAAAATAATACTGATCGAAATAGATCAAATAGAAATAGTAATAATCGTATGAGAAATTCAAATAGAAGAAATAATTATCAAAATGATTCTTTTGAAACCTACAAATTTAACTTTGGTAAATTTGATGGAGTTAGAGTTGCAAATATTATATCCTCAATCTGTAATTCAACTAATATAAATGGTAGATCCATAGGTAAGATACAGATTTTTAATGATTACAGTTTGGTAGATTTACCCAGAGATCTGCATAGAGAAACTAAAAATAAATTAAAAAGAATTAAAGTCAGAAACTAGTGATAGAGAATGAAAGCTAGCAAATTTAATTTCTTTATTTTTGTGAATCTGATAATACTATTTAACTCCTTTAATAGTTATTATTTAGCTCAAACGAAACAAAATTCAATCATAAAATTATTTTGTCTTCAGAGTGTCAAAGAGGAGATGATGAAAGCAGAAATGTTATATAGTGAAGAAATTGTGAATGAAACTTGTGATTGTTACTACGAAGAATTTATGCAAACTGCAAATCATCAAGATGCAAAAACAAAATGTAAATTAGAAACTAAAGAAAAATTAAATGATAACAGAAAAATTTAATTATTATTTTTATGAGGTCTAAGAACAATCAAAATCCAATAATTAGACTTTATTTAAATCTGATTGAGGAAAGAAGGTTACTATTTTTTGCTTTTCTTAGTTCCATAATTAATAAAATATTAGATTTAGCCCCACCTGTAATAATTGGTCTTGCCGTGGATATCGTTGTTAATGAACAGAATTCATGGATTGCTGGTTTTGGAATAAAAGAAGTTCCAGCACAATTGATTTTTCTTGCATTTGCTTCAGGAATAGTTTGGTCTGGTGAATCCTCCTTTGAATATTTATATTCGATTTTATGGAGAAATTTGGCTCAGCTATCGCAACATAAATTAAGAATAAAAGCTTATGAGCATATTCAGGAATTAGATATGGATTTTTTTGAAAATGATAATACTGGAAGGCTATTATCTATTTTGAATGATGATATAAATCAACTCGAGAGATTTCTAGACCAAGGGGCTAATCAGATTATTCAGTTATTTATAACTGTCTTAATAATTGGGGGCACTATGATTTTTGTCGCTCCAAAAATCGCTTTATTTGCTTTCTTTCCTATTCCTATTATATTTTTCGGATCAATTAAATTTCAAAGGAAGCTTGCTCCAAAATATAGAGATGTTAGAAATAAAGCTGGAATGTTGGCATCAAGGCTTAATAATAATTTAAGTGGAATTCTAACCATTAAAAGTTTTACTAAAGAAAAATGGGAACTAAATAGATTAAATAAAGAAAGTCTCGATTATCAAAGAAGTAATAAGGCTGCAATAAAATTATCTTCTGCTTTTATCCCTCTTATAAGATTTGCAATTTTATTTGCTTTTATAGCGATTCTATTAATTGGAGGTTTCCAAACTTGGAATAAGACACTTGATGTTGGTACTTACAGTTTTTTAGTGTTTATTACACAAAGACTATTATGGCCTTTAACTACTTTGGGGCATGTTTTAGATGATTTTCAGAGATCTATGGCATCAATAGATAGAGTAATTGATCTTATAGATACGCCTATAAAAATAAAAGATGGAAAAATAAAAATTGAAACTAAAGATATCAAAGGAGAAATTATTTTTAATAATGTAAATTTTAATTATCCTGGAAGAGATTTAACTTTAAAAAACATAAATTTCAAAATTGAAAAAAACTCAACATTAGGCATTGTTGGTTTAACAGGTTCTGGGAAAAGTACAATAATAAAACTACTACTTAGAATTTATGATAGTAATAATGGGTCAATAACTTTGGATGGGGTTTCTATTAAAGAAATAAATTTGAGGGATTTAAGAAAGTGTATCTCTTTAGTAAGTCAAGAAACTTATTTATTTCATGGCAGTGTACAAGAAAATATTGCTTATGGCTCGATCAACCCAAGTCTTAAAGATATTATTAAAGCTTCAAAGATTGCGGAAGCTCATAAATTTATTGAACAATTACCAGATGGTTATAAAACTATTGTTGGTGAAAGGGGCCAAAGGCTCTCAGGCGGCCAACGTCAAAGAATTGCCTTGGCGAGAGCTGTTTTAAAGGATTCTCCAATATTAATATTAGATGAAGCTACAGCTTCAGTTGATAATGAAACAGAGGCTTTAATTCAAAAATCGTTATCTAAAATCACAAAAGAAAGAACAACTATAGTAATAGCTCACAGATTAAGCACTATAAAAAATGCGGATAATATTGTAGTTATTGATAAAGGCAAAATAGTTGAAATTGGAAAACATGAAAAACTATTAGATCAGAACAAAATATATGCTGATTTGTGGAATGTTCAAGTAGGAATCTAGTATGAATTTTAAAACTATATTAAGAAGTTAAATGATTCAATTACATTACTAAACATACCGTCAACTTTATTCCACCTTTCTTCATTTGTTCCCACAGCGAAAGTGTAAAGTGTTCCTCTATCAATTACGACAGTAGCTAATTCATGTCTTGCCTGTTCATTTAAATTTAATTCATACTCTAAATCATAGAAAATATGATTGGATTCCTCTCTCTTATTGGCATTTATAAGTTTTACCTCTCTACCTGAACCTTCGGGAGCAATAACTTTATCAATTAGTGTTTGACCTACTTCACTTGGGCTTCCTAATTGCTCTAATTGAACCTCTTTATTGACATCAGAAATAACTAAACTTAAGGTCTCATTACTATTTATTAAATCATGATATATAATTTCAGGTCCTCCATTTACTTTTACTCTAGTCCATCCAGTGGGATACAAAAAGGCATATCTTCCATCTGGACTTTGATAAGCTTCTAATCCCGCATTGAGTCCGCCGCTACAAGCACTCAGTGTTAAACACAAAAAAATCAAAAATAAGTATTTGAAAGGGTTAAACTTAATATTTTTCATTTTGTTTGAAATTACTAACTAAAAACATAATAAGACATTAAAAGCAAACAATTATGGCAATTCAGAATTTTGCGTCTAAATTATTCCTAGAAATAGTTTGATTTTGATTACTTATACCAAACCGCTTTCAAAATTAATTGGTCATTTTGAGAAATTCCCAGGGATTGGTCCAAGAACAGCGCAACGACTAGCTCTGTTTATTTTAAAACAACCTGAAAGTACAATAAGAGATTTTTCAAAGGCTCTGTTAGAAGCACATAGCAATGTTGGTCGTTGTAAAAAGTGTTTCAATTTGACTTCAGAAGATGAATGTGAAATTTGTAAAAATATTGAAAGAAATCAAAAACTAATCTGTGTAGTAGCAGAAACTAAAGATTTGCTTGCTTTGGAACGCGCCAGAGAATTTAAAGGTGTTTACCATGTTATTGGTGGTTTAATATCTCCAATGGATTCTGTTGGCCCCGAACTCTTAGAAATAAGAAGCTTGGTAGAGAGAGTTAGTAAGTCTGAAATAGATGAGATCATATTGGCATTGACCCCCAGTGTTGAGGGAGATACAACAAGTCTTTATATTGGGAAATTGTTAGCCCCTTTTACTAAAGTCACGAGAATTGCATATGGCCTTCCAATGGGCAGTGAACTTGAATATGTGGATGAAGTTACACTTGCAAGGGCGTTAGAAGGAAGAACAAAACTAAATTAGACAATGAGAGAAAATAATTTAATCAAGAAAGAAAAAATCTTAAGACTCCCCTCTTGGATTAAATTTCCTATTAGTAAAGCTTCAGAGTTCGAAAAAATACAAACTCTCATCAAAAAATCAAATATTCATACTATTTGTGAAGAAGCAAGATGTCCAAATAGAGCAGAATGTTATGCATCAGGAACAGCCACTTTCTTACTTGGTGGATCTATATGTTCTCGTTCATGTGCTTTTTGTCAGGTAAATAAAGGTAGACCTAGCTCTATCAATATTGAAGAATGTACTCAAGTCGCTGAAGCAGTGAAAGTACTAAATTTGAAATATGTTGTTTTGACATCTGTAGCTAGAGACGATCTCCCTGATCATGGAGCAAATTTATTTATAACTACAATTGATGAGATTAGAAAAATTGATTCAACAATTAAAATAGAGGTTTTAACTCCCGATTTATGGGGTGGGGGCAAAAATTTTAATGAAACTAATAACCTTCAGACTGAGAGATTGAAGATGATTTTAGAAAAAGATCCAATATGCTTTAATCATAATCTTGAAACTGTTGAAAGACTGCAAAAAGAAGTTAGGAGGGGTGCAAATTACAAAAAATCCCTAAGTTTACTAGAAAAGTCAAAAGATATTGCTCCTCATATTCAAACTAAATCAGGCATTATGTTAGGTCTTGGGGAAACATTGGATGAAATAAAAAATACAATTTACGATCTTAAAAAAATAGATTGTGATCAAATTACAATTGGCCAATATTTAAGGCCTTCATTCAATCATTTGGCAGTTAAGAAATATTGGGATCCATCAGAGTTTGAATATTTATATCGCTTCTCTAAGGAATTAGGATTCAAAAAAGTATCTTCTGGTCCATTAGTTAGAAGTAGTTATCATGCGGGTTAACTTTCTTCAATTAAAGAGAGTTTCTTTTCAAGTTTTTTCAATATGGAAATACATTCTCCGTTCATAAGTGTACCTGCACCTCCCCAAACCAATCTTAATAAAAGATCTACTGGGCTAGAACCAACTTCTTTTACAATTTTGAATCCTATTAACTTGAAATATCTTACAAGTTTTTTACTGTATCCTTCACTATCAAAAATTGCTAAAAGTCTTGCTTTGTTGCTTGATTTTTTTTCAATTGCCCAAGCCATAGTTGTTGCCCATATTAATTCCGAAACAAAAGTAGGAGCCTCACTAAGGATTATTAATGTATCAAGTTGAATACCTTGTTTATTTAAATAGGTCCAACCTTTCATTTCGGCCCAAATCTTAATGATGTTATTTTTCTGTTCTGCTATGACGATTCTAAAGAAACATAATCCGAGAGTTTCTCTAACTTGAATTTTAATTAATAATCCAATGTTACTTGCTAATTTTTCTAATTCTTCAACCTTCATGAGTTTGAAAATTAATCCTTATAGATTTTATGATTTTCCATTTTTAATCTGTCTATTTGTTTTTGTCTTTCTTCAAACCTTTTCCTATCATCATCACTGAATTGGTCTATGCAGAAATGACATTGGATACCCTTTCTATATTCTTTTCTCTCTTGATCTTGAATTGAAACTGGCATTCCACATGCATGACAAATTGAGTAGGAACCTTTTTCTAATTCTTTATCTAAAGCAACTCTTTTATCAAAAACATAACATTCACCTTCAAATAGGTTTTTTTCTTTTGGTATATCATCAAGATATTTAAGGATGCCACCTTTAAGGTGATAAATATTTTTATAACCTTTCTTTTTTAGCAAACTAGTAGCTTTTTCACATCTTATTCCTCCGGTACAAAACATTGCTATATTGGTAGAATCTTTATTTTCTAGATGGGTTTTTAAATGATCATCGACCCACTTGGGGAATTGGCTAAAGTTTCTTGTATTTGGGTTTATAGAGTTCTGAAATGTACCTATAGAAACCTCATAATGATTTCTAGTATCAATGACAATT
>CACMNZ010000021.1 GCA_902615165.1 uncultured Prochlorococcus sp. | reverse complement strand
TCACAATATAATCATTCTTTTTCCCTCTATTTCTTAAGCCAATTAATCCCAATGGGAATCCTATTAGCATGGCACTTAATATTGAAAAGAATCCAAGCTCAAGACTGGCTGGGAATGACTTCATAATAATATTAAGAACTGGCTCTTGGGTACTTAGAGATTGGCCAAAATCCAAGTGCAATATATTTTTGATATATGAAAAATATTGATTAATTAAAGGTTCATTTAGCCCCAATTTATTTCTTAGAAATTCCCTAGAAACCTCATCTGCTCCAGATCCAAGTATGGCATCGACAGGATCGCCGGGAGCAACTCTTAATAAAATAAAAACTAATGAAGAAATTATCCATAACATTATCGGTATGATTGAAATTTTTAATAAGGAATAATTTAGTAGTTTATTTAAATTTCTACTCATTAATTAACTCAAGATCACTCAATGAAATTATTCCTGCGCCATTAAAAATAGGTTTCGATATTTTATTTTGTGACCATGCTTTTTGAGAGGAGATCCAAATAGGAATATAAGGTACTGAACTTGCTGCTATTTTTTCAATTTCAACAAGTTTTTCTAATCTTTTAATTCCACTTATTTTTTCACTCTCAAGAAATAAACTTTCCACTTTATTAGATCCCCAAAAACTACCGCTGTAAACTGATTCTCCTTTTTTACATATGCCATCAACTATTTCATTACAACTTAAAAGAGGGGTAAGATAAGCCTCTGGATCTGAATAAGCCCCAGTCCAATCGAGAATAACTGCCGTATAAATTCCTAAACTTAGATTCTTATAAACTGTCGTAGATTCAACCCCATTGAGTTCAATATCAATACAATCTTTCAAAGAATTTTTAATTTCTTCTTGCCATGTCAGAGCAATAAGCTTGTCAGCTGGCACATTCGATCTATAAGTAAGGGGTATTTTTAGAATATTTCCATTGCAATAATTTTCTTTTTGCAATAACCTTCTCGCTTCTAAATAATCATATTTAGGCCACAGTTCTTGATTATTTTTTTTTAATATCGGAGGGATAATTGATCTAGATGGCTTCCTTAATCCATAACTTACTTTCTCACTAATCAATTTTCTATTAAGACTTTTTGCCAACGCCAGTCTTAAATTAAGATTACTTAATGGATAGGAACTAGTTTTAAGGCTAATAAAACTTAATTCAGTAAAAGGGCTATTACCTTCATTAAACTGTTTATTTTTGCTTAAATCACTTAAACTTTTTCTCTGACTATCATCAATTGAATTTGATAAAAGCACGTCAATTTGTTTACTTTTTAAAGCCCCAAAAAGAGAGGATGAATTTGAATATCCCACAAAATTAACGCCGTTATTTAAGGGCTTGTCACCCCAATAGTTCAAATATGGATCAATTGATTGAACTTCATTTGAAAAACTTGTCAGCACATACTTGCCGGTACCAACAAATTTTTCGTTTAGAAATTTATCAGAATATTTTTTGTAAAATGTAGGAGATATAGGAGTTAAATTTACTGATGTGAGCAAACCATTTAAAGAACTTGATGGTTTATTCAAATTTATTATGAGTGAATATTCACTTGGGGTTTCTATTGATTTAATCTTATTTCCTAAAATATAGTTCATCGTTCCAATTCTTTTGAATCTATCAAAGGTAAACTTCATAGCATTTGAGTTAAATGCCGTTCCATCGTGAAAAAAAACATTCTTTCTTAAATTGATTGTTATTTGAAGTCTATCCTTTGAAATAACTGGCATCCCCGAGGCCAATTCAGGTATTAATTCTCCGTTAGAATTTAATTCATATAATGTGTCTCCAAGAGAACTGATTAATTGAATTGCTTTAAGAGTATTTGCTCTAGCTGGATCTAAAGATTCAATTTTTCCAGAACTTGCTACTATAATTTTTTTAGATATTCTTTTTGAGCCGCAAGAATTCTGTAAAAAAGAAATTAAAATTATAAATATTGATAAAATAATTTTTTTTTTCATATTTCCTTAGTTCTTAATTATTCTGAAGAATTATTTGAGCAGAAAATTTGTAAGGTTACTTGACTAATTTCTAAAGCAAATGTTTTTTTAGAATTACAACCAAAAGGCCACTCTCTCACCCAACAAATTTCTTTACCTTTATTTAAACCAATTACTTGAAAAGTCTTATTGCTATTTTTAATTTTTACACAAGCTCCTTTATAAAGGTTTTCAGAAAAAATTAAATTATTTTTTGCATTATTATTATCTAATAATTTTGAATGAATCATTAAGGTGCTAAAACCAAACACTTACTTTCTTCGGTTTACCAAGCTATAAAGAAATTTGCAAACTATTTTTTTAAATACAACTTAATTGACTTGCAATAATTTTGACTTCATTCAGCGAATTTATTTCATCTTTCGATCTCTCAAAATCCCCATTATTCACCTCATGAGTAATAACGACAATTTCAGCTTTGTCCTCACTAGCATCAAGTTGAACAATTGATTCAATTGATACATTATTCTTTCCAAAAATATCTCCAATCTTTCCTATGACACCTGGACTATCAAGACAAATTATTCTAAGGTAATTTTTTTTATTTATTTGTGAGGAACTTATTATATGGCAGTTTCTCCAGAAATCAAAAGATAATAATGGATCGATTGAATTATTATTTTTTACTGAGGCAGCGTGCAGATTTAATATATCTGATACTACTGATGCCGCAGTTGGGCCACTCCCTGCACCTGGACCATATAACATTATTTCTCCAAGAGGATCGGCCTCAATCAATAAGGCATTATTAACCCCCTTAACTGTTGACAATGGATGAGATTTTGGAATCAAAGAAGGTCCTACCCAAATATTTAAAGCGAGTGAATCATTACTATTAATTTGTCCCCTTTCGGAGAGCGCTAAAAGTTTTATTTCAAACCCTAATTTATTGGCATATTCGATATCCTTTAGATTAATTTTACTAATGCCCTCAGAATGAATCTCCTCTCTTTTAATTTTCCCTCCAAATGCAAGTTCACTAAGAATTGAAATCTTATCAGCTGCATCATGGCCCTCAACATCAGCAGTTGGATCAAATTCTGCATACCCAAGGCTTTGGGCTAATTTTAAGGTCTCCTTGTAATCAGCTTTTTCATTTGTCATCTTTGAAAGAATAAAATTTGTTGTGCCATTTATTATTCCAACCATTTTTTTTATGCTGTTACTTTTTAATGATCTTTTTAAGGGTTCAATTATAGGAATCCCCCCGCAAACTGCCGCCTCTGACAATATATAAAGTCCTTCTTTAGATGCAGTTTTATATATTTCTTCTCCATATCTTGCAATGACTGCTTTATTTGCTGTAACAACAGATTTACCTAGTTTTAATGATTCCAGAATAATATCTTTCGCTAAATCAACCCCACCCATTACTTCAACAATTACATCTATAGAGGGGTCATTAATTAATTTATATGGATCATCAGTTAATAAATTTTTATCTAGCTCAATATCCCTTTTTTTATTAAGATCTCTAACTGCTATTTTTGCAATTTCTATTTCTTTTAGAATTGGATGAGAATCAACTTCAGAACTTAATATTTTATAAATCCCTGAACCTACAGTTCCAAAACCTATAATCCCAATTTTGCATTTTCTCATTTTTTATCTCTTTTAACTTTGAGTTTAATTTTATATTATTAGGCCTACAAAAATTCATTTGCTTGAGACTGCATTTTCAACAATATGTTTAAAAAACCATTTGACCGAGAAGGAGTTAAGCTTGATCTCAAGCCAGTATCTTCAATAAATTTCTTATCTATTTTAATAACTTCATTTGGTGTTAATTCATTTAACCCAGTAATTAAAAATGCTAATAAACCCTTGGTTATTAGGGCATCAGAATATCCTTCCCAAAATAATTTGCCGCCTTTAATATTTGCCTTAACAAAAACTTCTGAAACGCATCCTTTAACTTTATTTTCTTCAACAAGGATTTCATTATCTGGTTCTTTCAATTTTTTACCTAACCACAAAATGTATTCATATTTTCTTTTTGGATCATCTGATTTCTTTAACTTTTCTACTAATCTTGATAAATTATTGTATTTTTCCTGATTTTCCATTTTTTAAAACTATAAATTAATCACTTTATGAATCTTCTATTATACAAATATTTCTTTTTCTGTGATAAAGCCCGATAAAGGAATATCCCACTCAGCTCTGGTTAATGTAAACGTACTTACACAATTAGAAGTTAATACTCCAATGCATGGAACATTTCTCCAAGCATTATCTCTCCTTAATTTATCAAAATAACCTCCTCCATAACCTAATCTTGTTAAATTTTTATCAACGGAAAGACATGGTACAAAGATCATGCTTATCTGAAAATGACTTAATGGGGGAGAGTTATTTGGACTTAGTATCCCCTCAAAGTCTTTGGTAAGAGGTTTTTCGTCCCATGGATAAAATAACAACTCTTTTTTACCTTCACATCTAGGCAAAGCTAAAGTAAATTTTTTCTTAAGACTTCTTAAATCAACTTCATTTTTTAGAGGCCAATATATGGCTATATAACCAATATTTTTATATCCCTTAATTAATGAATCAATATATAATCTTACATTTTTTTCTACATTTTCTCTTTGATTAAGAGAAATCCCATCTCTTAGTTTTCTAAAACTATCCCTCTCCAATTTCTTCTTTTCAAAGATCGTCATATTAAATTTTCAGTTAAAACCATCCTCATTTAGTTTTGTAAGTGCTATGGCCAATGCATCTGCTGAATCATCAGGTTTTGGAGGTTTGTCAAGATCTAAGTTATACATAACAGCATCAAGAATATCTTTCTTAGATGCCTTTCCAGATCCAGCAATTGTTAATTTTATCTGAGCAGGTGCGTACTCACTAACATCAATTTTTTTAGAGGCCAATACCATCATAATCACGCCTCTGGCCTGCACCACACTAATGGTAGTGCTTGACCTGTAAAAGAAAAATTTTTCTACTGCCGCTGCAGTTGGGTTCCAATGATTTATTAATTGATTAAGATCTTGGAATATCTCATAAAGTCTATCTTCTTCTTTTTTATCTTTACCTGTCTCAATAACACCACAATCTAATAATATCTTTCTTTCATTTTCTATCTCAATTATTCCATAACCAACTCTAGCTAATCCAGGGTCAATCCCAATTATTCTCACTGTTATTATGCTTCACCAGACAATTGAAATTTTGAAAGATTTTCTTTTTCATCTAAATCAAATACTTTACAAAAAGCTTGAATAACCTTTTCACCTGAATCAACTTGTTCTAAGGGATCTTTTCTTAGTCTATGTCTTAAAGAACAAGAAATAACCCTTGCTATGTCATCTTCTTGAACTTCAGTTCTTCCCTCAAATGCTGCAATTGCCCTTGCCGATCGATTTGTAACAATATCTCCACGTAAACCATCAACATCTAGTTCTCCGCAGATTGCAGAAATATTCAATCTTAGGTCATCATCCATTTGAACAGAATTTAATATTTCTTGTGCTTTAATAACCTTTTGTTGCAGTTCATCCTGTTGTTTCTCAACACTCAATGAAAACTTATCAGGATTATCGTCAAAAGAAGTTCTTTGATCTACAACCTGAACTCTTAATTCAGCATCTCTAACTGTCTTAACCTCAACACTCATTCCAAACCTATCTAATAATTGAGGCCTTAATTCACCTTCTTCTGGATTGCCTGAACCAATAAGGACAAATCTAGCAGGGTGTCGAACTGATACTCCCTCCCTTTCAACTGTATTCCATCCTGAAGCAGCCGAATCTAAAAGTACGTCAACTAAATGATCATCAAGTAAATTCACTTCATCAACATATAATAAACCCCTATTAGCTTTTGCTAATAACCCTGGTTCAAATGCCTTAACACCTTCACTCAAAGCCTTCTCTATATCAATGGTTCCACAAAGTCTGTCTTCAGTAGCTCCTAAAGGCAAGTCAACCATAGGCACTTGTTTTTGAATACTCTCTAGATTTTCTCCTTGAGTAATTTTTTCCAAAACTTCTTTACTTTGTAAATCAGGATCGACTAGAGAACTATTATATGGATCGTCTTTAACAACATCAATTGCTGGCAACAAATCAGCTAAGGCTCTGATTGTAGTGGACTTTCCGGTACCTCTATCACCCATTATCATCACGCCTCCAATTCTTGGATCAATAACATTTAACAAGAGTGCTAATTTCATTTCTTCTTGGCCAATTACAGCTGTAAAGGGGAAAACTCTTCTTTTCTTTGTTGTAGGCACAGTTTTAGTTTTCTTAAATATTCAAATAATCAATAGATGTTACTTCAGAAAATGTTTTTAGTAAATATCCCTATCAAATTAAAACAAGAAGTGAGTAATAACTAATCAAATTTATACTTCCTTAATTATTTTTTGAATTGTTCAAAAACCAGTTTATTTGATGGACTATTCCTCTTAAAACATTTATTTCGTGCTTTGATGTATTTGCCCTCAAAATAAAATTCTTAAATTTACTGATTTTTACCTTGGAGGTATGTTTTAAGAGATATCCAACTCGCAAAAGCATTTCTTCTATCTCCATAAATGTTTCATGCACATCTCTCGACGATGCTAAGTTAAAAACTTTTAATTCATTATTTAAATTCTTTTTAGAAGACTTATTTAACTCATACAAAACTATTGAAACAGCGTGAGAAAGATTTAATGAAGGATTATTATGAGAAGTTGGAATATTAAAAGTTTTATTTGCTAGAAGCAATTCACTGTTAGTTAAACCTCTATCTTCTCTTCCAAATATAATTGCTAAATTATTAATCTTCTTAAAGGATAAAGTCCAATCAAATATATCTTCAGAAGATACAAATAATGAATCTTTATTTACATCAATCCTTCCACAAGACGCTAGAACCAAATCACAATCAAAAATTGCTTTTTGAAGATCATCAAAAATCTTACAATGTTTAAGAAATTTTTGACCTTTAAGGGCCATTTTTTTTGCGTCTAAAGAAAATATGTCGCATTTAGGAGAAACAATTCTTAATTCATCAACTTCAAAATTGCTGCATAATCTAGCAACGCTTCCTACATTTAAAGGGCCATTAGGTTCAACTAAAATTACCTTTAAATTAGTAAAAATTTTTCCCAAAATCATTCAAGGCTATGGAGATATTTTAATAAATTGGACATATTTACAGGATCAATTTCAAAACTTGGCATAGGAGGAGTAAGGCCTCCAGTAACTTGTTTTATTATCTCTTTATCATTCAAACGTTGAGTTATTGAGTGCAAGTCTGGCCCCACTAATCCTCTTGCTGTAATTCCATGACATCCAACACAATTTATCTTAAAAAGAGCATCTCCTTCCTTAGCAGAGCCATTAAGCTCAAGAGTTTCAATAATATATTTGTTATTTTCATGATGACTTACGAAAAATATAGAAAAACAAATCAATAAAACTCCAAACACAACAAAAACAATTTTTAAGAATTCTCTCTTAAAGTCTCTTTCTGCTGCAGTTGATGAAGATGTTGACACAAAAAATAGTCTCTATGTAACAATTGTGAATAAGAAATTCAAAAAAGGCAAAAAAATGATCGAGCCTCTTCTATGTGGAATTGTTTTAGGTTTAGTCCCAATAACTCTTCTTGGATTATTCGTAAGTGCATGGAATCAATACAGGAGAGGCTCAGGGATGCTGGACATTGATTAAAAATGTTAATCTTGACTGTCCATAATTTCTTACATCTATAGTTTCCCACAAAGTACTTTTTTTAATAAATAGGTTTGGAGAATGTTCACAAATAACTGTTGAATCTTTTTTTAAAAGATTACAATTAAATAATTGGTTTAAAACTAATTCATGGAAATCCACATCGTATGGAGGATCTAGATAAACAAAATCAAATTTTAACTTGTTTAAATCCATATTTCTAGATAATAAGTTTCTCTCATAACTAGGTTTTGTCCATTTCAAAACGTCTTTACAAATAACTTCGATATCATTTCTCCTATTATCAATATTCTCCAACGAGAGTAAATTTTCTAAGCAAATTTTTGAGTTGATTTTGTTTTTTTCAATTGCAATTATTTTGCTTGCCCCGTGATTATAAGCTTCACAAGATATTGCCCCTGTTCCACTAAATAAATCTAACCAGTTACTATTTTCAACTCTATCTTTCAATATGTTAAATATGGCCTCTCTTACTCTCAAAGTTGTAGGTCTAGTATGAGAAATATATGGACTTTGGAGTTTTTTACCACCTATTAATCTTAAGTTAGTTTTCATCTCTAAGCATTTGTTATTGAATATTAATCAGCCATCTTCTCAAAAGTTTTTCACCGGTTTTTCCCGATTTTTCAGGATGAAATTGACATGCCAATAAATTATCATTCTCAATCATTGCAGTTAATTTTTCAGAGCCATAATCAACCTGAGCTGCAATAATATTTAAGTCATCTGGGATTGCATGATAGGAATGTACAAAATAGACCCAATTATTTAATTCTTCAATCCCAAATAAAGTATTTTTTTTTGTAGGTAAAAGTTGGCACCAACCCATGTGTGGGATCCTCTGGTTAATAATATTGGGTATTTTTTGAATTTTTCCTTTTATGATCCCAAGCCCTTGAACTTTTCCTTCATCACTAGTTTCAAAAAGCAGTTGGAGTCCTAAACATATCCCCAAAAAGGACTTCCCACTTTTAATCCAATTTTTCAAATCAGTTATCAAATCAGTATTTATGAGATTATTCATC
>CACMNZ010000020.1 GCA_902615165.1 uncultured Prochlorococcus sp. | reverse complement strand
TTCCTGCTGGTGTGCATGATCTCATCGCAGGCTCATTTTTCACTAGTTTGCCAATGTTTATTTCATTTAGTCCATCTACATCTTTGCTTGGATTAATATGGCTGATCAGTTTTTGCTCGTCAAACTTCTTTGGGATGGGTAGTTGTAGTAACATCCCATCAATATCCTTATCAGAATTAAGTTTAATTATTAATTGTTCAACTTCTTTTTGCTCTACACTATCTTTTAGATGAAAGATAAAGCTCTTTATCCCAATCCTTGAGCATGCTTTTTCCTTGTTTTTAACGTAAACGCCGCTTGCTGGGTCTTCACCTATTCTTATTACAGCTAAACCGGGAGCTCTTTTTGTAATTTTTTTATTACTAAAGATATAGTCAGTTAATCTTTCTTCAATTTCAAGAGATAATTTTTTACCGTCTAATTTTAAGGACATTTAGAAAAACATCTCCTTTTTACACCAAGCATGCTTATAATTCTAAATTATTCAAATAGATTTATCTATATTCTGTGCAAAACATCACAACAACCTTAAAGAAATTGTTTTATCTATGGAGGCGAAGTCAAGTTCCAGTAAAACAACCAATTAAAATTTCAAGAATAGATAATCTCATAATTTTTTTAGTATGCATTTTAATTTCAATAATTTCTTCTTATAAATTACTTCTTATTTCGCCTTTAAATATCTCAGATATTTTTTCTTGGTTTTTGACTTTTACTGAAATACTTATTAGTTGCGGAGTTTTGATATTAGTTTCAAAAAAAGAGAATCCTACAATCTCTTCAAGACAAATCTTCTTGATCATTACTCTTCTTTTAGCAGTACAAGTTACGAAATTAGGTTTAGCTTCAACCATAAGTCCATTATCTATGATAATTCCACCGGCATTAATAATATCTCAAGGAATGGGAAGCATAACAGCTTTAGCTTGGGTATCAATAGCTAGTCTTATTTGGCCCGACCCAGAAATTGTTATCAATAACAATTTATTTTTTATTTTATTAGCTTGTGCTTCAATAGTTTCTCTTCTTGGAGGAAGAATAAGAAGTAGAGCTCAGCTACTCCAACTATCCATTTTTGTCCCCATAGGATCTTTTTTGAGTCAATGGATATTGATAGGTAATGATAAAATATCTCTTTTTAATAAACAAGATTTTGTTTTAGCTAATGGAGATATATTTTCTGATTCCTTGCTATTGGCAATAGCTATGCTTTTTACAATCTTATTTATCCCCATTTTTGAATCTATATTTGGATTATTAACTAAAGCAAGATTACTCGAATTAGCTGATAAGGAGAAACCTCTAATTAGAAGATTGTCTCTAGAAGCTCCTGGCACTTTTGAACATACTCTACTCATATGTGGTTTAGCAGAGGAAGCAACAAGAATGATTGGTGGCGATATTGATCTAATTAAAACTGGAGCGTTATATCACGATGTTGGTAAATTACATGCACCTAATTGGTTTATTGAAAATCAGGATGGTTCAAAAAATCCGCATGACGAATTAGATGATCCGATTAAAAGTGCAGAAGTATTACAAGCTCACGTTGATGAAGGATTGAAATTTGCAAGAAAAAATAGACTACCTAAACTCATAGCAAATTTTATTCCTGAACATCAAGGTACCCTTAAAATGGGATATTTTTTTCAAAAAGCTAAAGAAAAAAATATAGACACTAATGAATACTATTTTAGATATAAAGGCCCTATTCCTCAGTCTAAAGAAACAGCTATTTTAATGCTTGCCGATGGATGTGAAGCAGCACTGAGAGCTATGAATATTAATGCATCTGATAAAGAGGCTTTGAAAACAATTTCTAATATTATCTACTCACGTAAAAAAGATGGGCAATTAGATGATAGTAATTTGTCCAAAGGAGAAATTTTTCTAATAAGAAGGGCATTCCTGAATGTGTGGAAAAGAATTAGACACAGAAGAATTCAGTATCCAACCAACAAGAATAATACTTTTTCTTAATTTTCAATTTTATAACCTAATATTTCTTCGATGTTTCGGATTACACCAGTAAAAAAGAGCTAACGTACTTAATAATGTTGTTATTAGAGTAAACCCACCAACTCCATAAATGTCTTGAAGAGTTATGAGCCTTACAACTGAATAAGGACCCATACCAGAAATAACCATTGATAAAGATACCAAAGTTAAAGTTACTCCCCATTTTCTCTCTGCCAAAAGAGCTGCTGAAGAAACTATCCCAACAATTGCAGCAGGCCATCCAAGACTTATTGCAAGAGTGATATTCGCAACTTTTAGTGGAGGCCCATAACTTATTATTAACGCGATTATTGGAAGCGCAATTATGTTACCGATTAAGCCAACCCACGAAAGCGTCCAATATCCAAATACTCTTTCTCTCATTATTTACTGCTTTAACTATTAATTTAATCTACATTATTAAGAGACTATTTTAAATGCCACTTAATAATCCTAAGAAAATATTTTAATTTAGAGGATTAGATAGAAATTTATTATCAGAATTCTCTAAATTATCAAATTGTGGATGAATTGAATTTTTTTTCTCAGAAAATACAAGTCTATTTAAAGCATTAACGTAAGCATTCGCTGCAGCAACTACAACATCTGTATCAGCAGAATGACCAGAATATATTTTATTATCTCTTCTTATTCTTATTGTTACTTCGCCCAAAGCATCAATTCCTTCTGTTACCGACTTAACAGAAAATTCAATTAATTCATTAGGAACTTTAGCTAATTTATTTAAAGCCTCGCATACAGCATCAACAGGTCCAGTACCAATTGATACAGCAGTATCCTCACTATTATCTTCCGTGTTTAGAAGCGAAATGGTGGCAGTAGGTTTTGAGGCATTACCACAACTTACTTGTACAAGAGTTAATTGAAATTTTGCTTCAGGGAGCTGAACTTGTTCACTAACAATTGCTTCTAAGTCTCTGTCCGTAATTTCTCTTTTCCTGTCAGCTAAATCTTTAAAACGTGCAAAAGCATCATTTAAATCTTCTCTGCTTAAGTCATATCCCATCTCTTCTAATCTTGCTCTTACTGCACTTCTTCCACTTAGTTTCCCTAAGGATATTTTGTTGTCACTCAAACCAACAGTTTTTGCATCGATAATTTCGTAAGTTAGCCTATTTTTTAAAACCCCATCCTGATGAATGCCTGACTCATGTGCGAAAGCATTAGCTCCTACAATTGCTTTATTAGGTTGTACAGTCATTCCAGTTAGGTTGGAAACAAGTCTAGAGGTTTTTGTTATTTCTTCTGTTCTTATCGCCGTAAGAGGAGTTGGGGAATCTGGATTTCTTTTGAAAAAACTATTAAAAAAACTTTTTCTAACATGAAGTGCCATTACTAATTCTTCTAGAGAGGCATTTCCGGCTCTTTCCCCAATTCCATTAATAGTACATTCTAGTTGTCTTGCGCCATTTTTTACTGCCTCAAGAAAATTGGCTACTGCTAAGCCCAAATCATTATGACCATGAACGGAGAGTACTGCATCATCAATATTTGGAACATTTTCATTTATATCAGCAATTAGTTTGCCAAATTCACTAGGAGTAGTAAATCCAACAGTATCAGGGATATTTATTGTTGTAGCTCCTGCAGAAATTGCCAATTGAATTACTTCATATAAAAATTCAGGATCACTCCTTGAGGCATCTTCACAAGAAAACTCTATATCATCTACTAATGATTTTGCATAATTAACCATTTCTGGAACTATTTGAAGTACATCTTTTCTGGATTTTTTAAGTTTATGTTTAAGATGAATATCACTTGTAGCAATAAAAGTATGTATTCTTTTCTTTGGAGCTGGACTTACTGCTTCGAAACATGCTTTTATATCTCCTTTAGACGCTCTAGCTAGACCGCATATTATAGGCCCATTTTCTTTCCCTACAGCATTAGCAATTTTATTAACAGCTTTAAAATCTCCTGGGCTTGCAAAAGGGAATCCAGCTTCAATAACATCTACTCCTAATCTTGCTAATTGATGGGCGATAGCAAGTTTTTCTTCGAGATTTAAACTGGCACCAGGAGATTGCTCTCCATCTCGAAGAGTTGTATCAAATATCAAAATTCTTCCAGGATCTTTTGACATTAGAGGGAATAAACTAAGCTCATATTAAGCTAATAAAAAAAATTTGACTAGATTTAGTTCAATAAAAATTTGCTTAAAGTTTATAACTTAAACAATATTGGTTAAAATTCTGAAAAAAAAAATCAAATACTTTAATTTTTAAAGTATTCTTTTAGGATTAAAGTCTTCTTTCAATAGAAAATAATTTCAATTTTTTATAGAACTATAGGCATAAATTTAAAAAGTATGAATGGGCAATACTCGAAAAATAATCTTTTAGGCCAGTTGGCTATAGTTTTACATGCTCATCTTCCGTATGTCAGAAAAAATGAAAAAAACTCCTTAGAAGAGGATTGGTTATTTCAAGCGATTTTGGAATGTTATATACCACTACTTCAATCAATAGAATCTTCCAAAAATGAAAATCCTTTAAATACCAAACTTACTATTAGTTTGTCTCCGACGTTATTATCACTTCTAAATGATAAAAAAATTCAAGAAACATTCCCAAGCTGGATTGAAACAAGAAATGATTTCTTAAACGATCTGCCAAAAGAAGAAAAAAATGCCTCTAGATTTTTAATGAATAATATTAATGACAAATACTTGTATTGGCAAAAATGTTCTGGAAATTTAATTGAGAAGTTTAGAGTTTTAAATAGCTCTGGAAATTTGGATATTCTTACTTGTGCTGCTACCCACGGATATTTGCCCATTTTAAGGGAGAATCCAGAAACTGTTAAAGGACAAATTAATACAGCCATTAGGAACCACGAAAATATTTTTGGAACTAAGCCTTTAGGTATTTGGTTACCTGAATGTGCATATTATGAGAATTTAGATGAAATGCTATTCAATTCAGGAATTAGATATGCAATCTTAGATGGTCACGGTATTTTAAACGCTACACCAAGGCCTAGGTATGGTGTTTATGCTCCAATATGCACGAAAAAAGGAGTTGCCTTCTTTGGAAGAGATAGTGAATCAACTTTACCCGTTTGGTCTGCAAAAGATGGGTTCCCAGGAGATAAAGTTTATAGGGAATTTCATAAAGATTTGGGATGGGAATTGCCTATCTCCAAACTTCAAAAGAAAGGCATCTCAACTAAAAGACCTTTGGGTTTGAAGTTTCATAAGATTACAGATGATAAGATACCGTTAGGGGAAAAGGCGTTTTACTTAGAAAATGAAGCCAAAAAGAAAGTTGTAGAACATGCTGATTCTTATCTTCTCGCGAGATCCAAACAATTAAAAAAATTAACATTATCCTCTTCCTTTAAGCCCTTATTGGTTGCTCCATTTGATGCAGAGTTATTTGGTCATTGGTGGTATGAGGGACCTTTTTTTATTGAAAATATTTTAAAGAAATCTACTAAATATTCAATAAAGCTTACAAATTTAAAAGAATTCTTACTTCAAAAGCCAAATCTTCAGATTTGCGATCCATCACCATCAAGCTGGGGACAAGGAGGTTACCATAATTACTGGATTAATGATGCAAATGCGTGGATTGTTCCAGAGATCACAAAAGCAGGCTCAACTTTTGTAGATTTATGCTCGAAAAATTTTAATAATGACTTATCTTCAAGACTTTTTAAGCAAGCAGCTAGAGAATTACTTCTCTCTGAGTCATCTGATTGGAGTTTTATCCTAAGAGCTGGAACTACAACTGAGCTCGCAAAAGAGAGGATAGAAAGACATTTGTTCAGGTTCTGGAAAATAGTTGAAATGATTAAAAATTATTCTAATATTAATTTAAAATTTCTTGAAGATATTGAGGAAGAAGATAAAGTTTTCCCAGATATCAATATTGATGATTGGCGAAAATAAAAAATACTAATTTAACTTAAGCATTCCCAGTTTTACTTTAAGAGGTGAATTTATAAACATCTTACTCATCACGTAAATTAGTTTTGGAAGTGGAAGTGTATTAGTAAGAAAACCTACCCATTCATTGGTCGATAATCTAAAGAAATTTGAGAAAAAGCTTCTTAACCTACTTTCATCAAAACTCATTAATCTTCTTAAACCATATTGGTAAAGTTTATGCCTTTGTATTAACTCGTAAGGCCATAGGATCTCCCAACCTTTTGTTGCAAGTTCAAGAGAAGTAAGATTAGGTTCTTTTAAAAAGATTGCTAATTTTCTTGCAAGGAGTGGAGCTCTTCTTAATAAAGATCCGATCATGTATCCTGATGCAGGATGCACCATGCTTGCAGACCCTCCAAAACCAAGTACAAATTGTTTTTTAAATGGGAGGGGTAAATTCATTGGGAAAAGGCAATTCTCTTCATGAAAAATTTCATTTACCTGAATACCCTTGCTATTTAATCTTTTAAAAAGTCTTTTTTTGAGATTCTCTTGGGATAAGGCAGGATAACTGGCTAATGATGTTTCTTCAACAAAAAAAGTTTCATTTCCAAGATCCATTGCATAAAGAAAGGAAGGAGATGATAACTTTTCTTCTTTGTTTAAATGATTTGGACGAAAATCCATTAAAACAAACTGATCCTTCTTAACTGGTGGCGATGAAAATTTACCTACAATCCCATACGCAGCTTGTTGAGCGATTTCATTTTGGACTGGTCTTTTTATAAAATTACTTTTATGACCACTTGCGTCAATGACTAACCTCGCTTTTATTCTTAGACCTGAAAAACAAATAACTTCAGATAGTTTTTTTTTCTCCTTAATATCTTTTGCTGTTTCATTCAACCATTCAATCCCATTACACTTTTTCAAAAGTTCATTTTGAAAAGCTTCTTGATTTATCAAGCCATAATCATAATTATGTTTTGTAGGATTATCTTCCTTTTTATTCTCGCCATTTCCAAAAAAACTAACTGTTTTGCACCATCGATGAGATAACAAAGACTCTAATCCTAATTCCTCTAGTTCAGAAGCCCAAATACCATATGTATTCTCCCATTTTTCATTTGGAGATTTAGTTGATATGCCCTTAATGTTTAGATTTTGCTTGGCTAATTCTGAAGCCAAGCATAGTGCTGCAGGCCCGGAACCTAAAATTAGAATATCAAGAATTTCCATATTATCTAATAAACCATTTTCTATTAATTTTCTTTGCCTTGGTTGAATTGGTCTGTTTCTTCTGTTTGTTCATGAGGAACTAATACAACTTCTGATAAATGATCACCCTCATCTAATCTTTGTAATCTTACTCCAGTAGCGGCTCTAGATTGCTGAGATATCTTATCTGCGTTTGTTCTCACTATCACGCCTCTTTCGGTCACAAAAAGTAATTCTTCCCCTTCTCCAAGGACCTTCAAACAAACTAATACATCATCTTTAATTCTGAATTTTATAGCTCTCAAGCCCATGCCTGCTCTTTTTTGCAATCTAAATTGAGTTACAGGTACTCTTTTACCAAGTCCAAATGCGCTGGCTATTAGTACCCAAGGACCTTCTGAAGAGTTAACTTCTAGATTTTCGTCAGACTCTTTCGTGAGATCTTCACTTTTAGCTAATTGATCAACTAAATCCGATGTTAAAACATCCATGGATACAAGATTGTCTCCTTTCCTAAGGTTCATAGATTTAACTCCCCTTGCCGTCCTGCCTAGTG
Organism: uncultured Prochlorococcus sp.; assembly: GCA_902615165.1. Next base: position 3,954 of record CACMNZ010000020.1, on the reverse strand, counting down.
GTCTTAATTCATTAATATCTAGCCTGAAATGAATTGCCATACCCGTTCTTGATCCAATCAAAACACTGTCACCTTCTTTTGATAACCTAACCCAAGTTAAAGCATCTCCATCCTCAAGATTTATTGCTATTAAGCCATTTGATCGAATTTTTGAGAAAGCAGAAAGTGAAGTTCTTTTTATAAATCCAGCCTTGGTTAGCATTAATAGATAACAATCGTTATCAAAAGAATCTACTGCAACTAGCGAGGTTATCTTTTCTTCTCTTGGTATTGGGAGAAGTTGAACTGATGGAGTACCTTTAGCTGTTCTGCTACTCATGGGAACTCTATATGCTGGCAAAGCATAAGATACCCCTCTATCACTAAAGAGCAAAAGAGTATCATGGTCATTACAGCTTATAAATAGTTTTACTTCATCATCTTCTTGTGTCTTTGTTCCAGCTTTACCTCTAGACCCACGACTTGTAGATTCGAATTCATTAACAGGCATTCTTTTTAAATAACCTGCTTCAGTCAATAAAACTACAGATCTGTCATTAGCAATAAGATCAATATCATCTAAACCACCTCCTAAATCAAGTATTTCTGTTTTTCTTGGAGAGGAAAATCTTTCATTGATTTTATTAAGTTCTTCAAGAATAATTTCAAAAATTCTTTCTTTACTATTCAATATTTGCTGATATAAGTTGATTTTTCTTGTTAACTCATCATGTTCCCCTTTGATTTTATCTGCTTCTAGTGCTGTTAATCTTCTTAATTGCATTTGTAAAATAGCTTCTGCTTGTGTGGCAGATAACTCATGATCAGTTTGTAATTTTTCTCTGGCTGAAACTGTATCTTTTGCTGATCTTATAAGATTAATAATCTCATCCATGGCATCCAATGCTAATAAAAGACCTTTTACAATGTGATCCCTCTCTTCAGCCTTTTTTAATAAAAATCCTGTTCTTCGCCTTATTGTCTCCACTCTGAAGTCTAGAAATACATCTAACATTTTCCTCAGTGAAAGTGTTGTGGGCTCTCCTTTTACTAATGCAAGGATATTTGCACTAAAGTTATTTTGTAGAGGTGTTAACTTAAATAAATTATTTAAAACTACTTGTGGGTAAGCATCCCTTTTTAGTTCAATAACAATCCTCATTCCGTCTCGATCACTTTCATCTCTTATATCAGAAATACCTTCTAACTTTTTTTCATTAACCAAGTCAGCAATTCTTTCTATTAATGCAGCTTTATTAGTTTGAAATGGGAGCTCTGTAATTATTACTGCATCTTTTTCTGATCTACCACTAGATTTAATTTGCTCAATATTTGCTACACCTCTCATGGTTATTGAACCCCGCCCTGTCTTGAAAGTTTCTCTGATACCATCTCTACCTAAGATTTGACCACCTGTGGGAAAATCAGGACCCTTAATTATTTCAAAAAGTTCTCTATCTTCAATCGAAGGGTTATTGATGATTGATTTAAGACCATTGATTAATTCCCCTAAGTTATGAGGTGGAATGTTAGTTGCCATTCCTACTGCTATTCCAGATGATCCATTTAGTAGTAGTTGAGGAATCCTAGCAGGTAAAACTGTTGGTTCTTGCTGAGAACCATCAAAATTATCGGAGAAATCTACAGTTTCAGATTCAATATCCTCTAGTAAACTTTCATCTGTAAGAGACTGTAAACGAGATTCTGTATATCTCATTGCTGCTGGAGGGTCGTTATCAACAGAACCAAAGTTTCCATGCCCATCGATGAGTGGCATCCTCATAGAGAAATCCTGAGCCATCCTAACCAAAGCATCATAAACAGCAGTATCGCCATGAGGGTGGTATTTACCTAGTACTTCTCCAACGACTCTTGCACATTTTCTGTATGGTCTACCACTAGTTAAACCAAGTTCATACATTGCATAAAGAATCCTTCTATGAACAGGTTTTAATCCATCTCTTGCATCTGGAAGAGCACGGCCGACTATAACGCTCATTGCATACTCAAGGTATGAGCGAGACATCTCGTTTCTTAGGTCAGTCTGAATAATTCGGTCATTATCTTCGCTTAATCCTGAGTTATCAGAATCTAAAATATCAGACATATAAAAATCCTTTTTTTAATAATAATCGCTGATTGTCATAATGAATAAAAAAAAATATTTATTTAATTCCCAAATACTCACATTTACACACAAATCAAAATAAAAACTGTTGTTTTTGAATAAACCTTGGCTTATTACCCCTTTAGTTGTTAATTTATTCAGAATAAAGAGAAAAATTCCGTGAATATTGAACTTGGTTTAAATAAAAAAGTCAGAAGGGCTTATGGCATTGATGAAATAGCTTTAGTCCCTGGGAATAGAACACTTGATTACGATTTGACTGATCCTTCTTGGTCAATAGGTGATATCAAAAGAGAAGTTCCGATCGTAGCTAGTGCCATGGACAGTGTTGTTGATGTCAATACAGCTGTAGAACTCACAAAATTGGGTTCCATAGGTGTTATTAATATGGAGGGTATACAAACAAGATATGAAAATCCTGATGAAATATTGAACCAAATAGCATCAGTCGGGAAGAATGATTTCGTTCCGTTAATGCAGAAGATATACAGTGAACCCGTCAAGGAGGGATTGATTTTACAAAGAATAAATGAGGTCAAAGAAGGAGGAGGTATTGCTGCTTTTAGTGGGACTCCTCAAGCTGCTATTAAGTTTAAAGAAATACTTAATAATTCCAAATTAGATTTATTTTTTCTTCAAGGAACAGTTGTTTCAACTGAACATCTTGGAATGGAAGGTAAGGAAACCTTAAATATTAAAGATCTCTGCCAATCTATGAATGCCCCAGTTATAGCAGGAAATTGTGTTACTTACGAAGTTGCAAAACTTCTCATGGAGGCTGGAGTCGCAGGTTTAATGGTTGGGATAGGACCTGGAGCAGCATGTACATCAAGAGGAGTATTGGGAATAGGAATTCCTCAAGCAACTGCAATTGCTGATTGTAGTGCGGCAAGAAATGATTACTTTAAAGAAAGTGGTCGTTACATTCCTATTATTGGTGATGGAGGAATTGTAACGGGAGGAGATATCTGTAAATGTTTAGCATGTGGATCAGATGCTGTAATGATTGGATCCCCAATAGCTAAATCCTCAAATGCTCCAGGTAAAGGATTTCACTGGGGTATGGCTACTCCAAGTCCAGTATTGCCAAGGGGTACCAGAATTGAAGTTGGTTCTACAGGATCCTTAGAAAGAATAATTAAAGGCCCTGCTTTACTTGATGATGGGACACATAACTTATTAGGAGCTATTAGAACCTCAATGAGTACTCTTGGGGCAAAAAATATTAAAGAAATGCAAGAAGTTGAAATAGTTATCGCACCATCGCTTCTTACAGAGGGTAAGGTTTATCAAAAAGCTCAGCAGCTTGGAATGGGTAAGTAATTATCTAGAGCAAAATCATACTTCTTAGTTAATTAAGTATTAAATTGAAAAATTTTCTAATTAGGAGTTATTATAAAATAATGGGGGAAACCCCATACTCCTCACACACTAAATCGCCCGATTAATCGGGCTTTTTTTAGATATTTTGTTACTTATATTATTTTATCTGTAATGAAATCATCACTTAAAAGAATTGCCTGCTAAATTTTCAAAAGGAATACTTAAATTATGTCATCAGCTCCAGCCGTAACTGATTCTTCATTTGACAAGGATGTACTGCAAAGTGATCTACCAGTATTGGTTGATTTTTGGGCACCATGGTGCGGTCCATGTAGGATGGTTGCCCCAGTTGTTGAAGAAATCTCAAAAGACTTTGAAGGGAAAATTAAAGTTTTTAAATTAAACACAGATGAGAATCCAAATGTAGCCAGTCAATACGGAATTAGAAGTATTCCTACATTAATGATCTTTAAAGGAGGTCAAAAGGTTGATACCGTTGTTGGTGCTGTGCCTAAAGCAACTCT
>CACMNZ010000019.1 GCA_902615165.1 uncultured Prochlorococcus sp. | reverse complement strand
ATTGGGTTTCTATCAGAGAAACATTTAATAGTCTTGTTATTAATTACGAAAGTATCATCAGTATATTGAATATCAACACCATCAAGTTGACCAAGAACTGAGTCATACTTTAATAGATGAGCATTAGTCTTAGGATCTGAGGTAACGTTAATTCCGACTACTTCAATATTGGTGTAAGCCCCTCTACTAAGCCAACAACGCATAAAGTTTCGACCAATTCTGCCAAAGCCGTTAATTGCAACACGCAAAGTCATAACTAATAATTTCTAAATGATTAACCTAAGTTGCTGATCATACTGAATTTTGTGCAATAACGTAAGGTTTTTTTGATTTATTAAGCAAATAAGTCTAGTTTTGTATTAATTCAAGAAAAAAAACATTTTTTTTTTAAGAAAAAATAGCAAAATTTTACCTAGAAGTTATTTTGATTTTAGTAAAAGATAAACATTGGATAAGAATTTACTATTGAAAAGTCATTTTCATTTTATTGGGATTGGAGGTATTGGGATGTCAGCATTAGCAATAGCTTTACTCAAAAAAGGTTGTTCAGTTTCAGGATCTGATTTGGTTAAAAACGATGAAACTAAAAAATTGGAGAAATTAGGTGTAATAATCTTTACTTCTCAAATTAGACAAAATATTGAATTTGTTATTTCAAAATTTTCCAACAAATTGATTAATTTTGTTGTAAGCTCCGCGATCAAGCCAGAAAATGAAGAATTTTTTTACTGTAGAAAAAAAAATTTATCAATAAAACATCGTTCAGAGATACTTGCAATGCTAATGCGTACTTATACTACATTGGCGGTAGCCGGCAGCCACGGAAAAACATCAACCAGTACATTTCTATCTACAATACTTGAGTTATGTACACATAATTCTTCTTCAATAACTGGAGGAATAATTCCTATTTACAACTCTAATTGTCATTTAGAAAATACTAAATACTTAGTAGCTGAAGTTGATGAATCTGATGGGACAATTAACAAATATAAGTCTGATATCGCAATAATCAATAACATTGATTTTGATCATTGCGATCACTTTTCTAATTTAAATGAAGTCATATCTTCTTTTAAAAGCTTTGCTAAAAACTCTAGAAAATTACTACTTAATTTTGATTGTGAAACCTCTAGAAATAATTTTTATTCTGATTTTAAGTGGTCAAACACTACGACTAAAAGCGTAGCTTATTCAATAATTCCGACTGAAATTAATTCAAAGTATACAATTGGAAAATATTATGAAAATGAAAATTTCGTTAGTAGTTTAAATATTCCAATTCCAGGATTACACAATCTATCTAACATTACCGCAGCAATAGCAGCTTCAAGAATGATAGGAGTAGATTTTATAGAAATTAAGAAGAATATAAAACATCTGAAACTCCCAAAAAAAAGATTTGAATTTAGAGGCCAAATAGATGAAAGAAATTTATATGATGATTATGCACATCACCCAAACGAAATAAAAGAGACGATTAAATTAGGAAGATTATTAATTCAGCAAAAATATAATAATGAATATAAACAAAGTAGATTAATAGTTATATTTCAACCTCATAGATACTCTAGAGTAAAACAATTTAATAAAGAATTCGCTGAAGAATTATCAAAAGCAGATGTTATTTATGTAACCAGTATTTATGGAGCTGGTGAAGGAAACGAAGATAAAATTACTTCGACAATTATCACTGATTTGATTTATAAAAAAAATAAAAAGGTAAGTTACATAAATAATTATTATGAAGTTACAAAAAATTTTTACGAATTAACTCAAAAAGGAGATTTAATTTTGAATATGGGAGCTGGTGATTGTCATAATTTATGGTCAATTTTAAATGAAAAAATAATTAAGATAGATAACTAATTTATGAATAAAAAATATTTTTCTGAAAACTTTAATTTAAGTAGTTATACAACTATAAAAGTGGGAGGAGTAGCTGAATATTTTGCTGAGCCAAGATGCGTTGAAGCGCTTTCTTATCTAATAAAATGGGCAAATTTAAACAAACGAAGATGTCAAATAATTGGCGCAGGTTCAAATCTATTAATAAATAATATTTTCATAAAGGGCTTAGTTGTTTGTACAAAAAAATTGAAATCACTAAAGATAGAGCCATATTCAGGAATTGTTGAAGCGGAAGCAGGTGTAATGCTCCCAACATTATCTAATTCTCTTGCTAAAAATGGATTACAAGGAGGGGAATGGGCTGTAGGAATTCCAGGGACATTAGGAGGAGCAATTTATATGAATGCTGGCACAGGTAATTTATCGCTAGCAAAAAATCTTATTTCCGTAAAAGTTATAAATAATAAAACTCATGAAAAACTTGAAATTGAAAAAAAAGATATCAATTTTGAGTATAGATTTAGCTCTTTTCAAAGAAATGATTTAACAATTATTAGTGCAAAATTACATTTTGAACCTAATGGAAATCTAGAAAAATTAATTCAAACAACCAAAAATAACCTTAAATTAAGAACAGAAACTCAACCATATCATCAACCAAGTTTTGGAAGTGTTTTTAAAAATCCTAAAAATAATTATGCAGCAAAATTAATTGATGATATGGGTTTAAAGGGATTTAAAATTGGTGGTGCTGAAATTTCTACAATGCATTCAAATTTTATAATTAACACTTCTTCAGCAAGTTCAAAAGATATTTATGAATTAATAACAGTAATTCAACAAAAAGTACTACAAAACAAAGGGATTTATTTGCAACCGGAAGTAAGAATGATTGGTTTTGACTATCCTAATTAAAGAAACGTTTTTACAAAATGGCGGGTTTTGGACTTCCTAACTTTGGGCAACTTACAGAAGCTTTTAAAAAAGCTAAACAAATTCAGCAAGATGCTCAAAAATTACAAGATGAACTTGAAAATATGGAGATTGAAGGCAAAAGTGATGATGAGATGATAAAAGTTTGGATAAGTGGAAACCAGCTTCCTTTAAAGGTAGAAGTTCAAGAAAATATCTTAAATGCAAATAAAGAACAAATAGAGCAAAATATTTTACAAGCTATTCAAAAAGCTCATGAATTATCAACTACAACTATGAAAGAAAGGATGAATGATTTAACTGGTGGATTAAATCTTAATCTTCCTGGTTTTGACAATAGTGACTCTTAGAAGACTCAATCATCTCTTTATAAAAAGAATATCTTTCGAAAGATTTATTTAAATTACATCCCTCATCGTTTAAATGTAAGCAGTTACGAAATTTACACTTAATTCCTTCTTCGATTACCTGTTTATATATTTCTGAATAGAGATTTGGTAACAACTTAATATCAACCTCTAGAGGTTGCATATTAAAACCAGGAGTGTCCACAATATAACTTTGATTTGATAAAGAAAACAACTCAACATTTCGAGTAGTGTTTTTACCTCTCTTAATTTTATTGGAAACCGGAGAAGTACTATTTTGAAGACTTGGAATAATCATATTTAGCAAAGTAGTTTTGCCAACTCCGGAAGGACCCATAAAAATTGAACATTCCTTTTGCTTTAACCCGGCTACTAAATTTTTAAAGCAATCAGATTTCTGTAGATTTAAAGTTATTACTTGGTAACCCCATTTCTCAAATTTATCGAATAAATATGATTTTCTTTTATGAGAAATTAAATCACACTTTGTCAAAACTAATGAGACTTCAACTCCCATAGATTCTGCTGATATCAAAAACCTATTAACTTGAGATAAATTTAACTCTGGTTCTTCAACGGAAAAAGTAACGTATATGTTAGAAATATTTGCAACTGAGGGTCTAACTAAAAGATTTTTTCTTTTTATTAGACCTGTTATTACTGCACGTTTACTTTTAAAATCAATTTTTTCAATTACTACTTCGTCTCCAACGTAAATTAATTGATCCTTGAAATTTATAGACTTCTTAACCTTACATAAAAATTTCTCGTTATTTAAAGAGTTTTCTTGATTTTTTATATCAACTAAAAGAAAATCATTAAATTTTTTCGTAACTAAACCTAAATATTTACTATTAGTTTTCATTCAATATTTTAATTTTTATAAATTTTTCATTTTCTTTGATTTGTTTGAACAAACATCCCATCTCTTTTAAATTATTTAATACCATTTCTTCTGGTTCACCTTTATCTAGTTCAACAATAAGTTGTTCATTTTTAGATAACTTCTCCAAAGCCAATTTAATTTTGACAACATTTAAAGGACATGGGACAGATTTAAGATCCAAATGCTTTAAGGAAGTCATTAAGATTCTTTACCAAATAATTTACTAAAAAGTCCACTACTGGAATTAATATTTTTATCTGAATATTGAGAAGCTAAACCCTCTAAAAGCTCTCGTTCTACATCGGTTATACGAGTTGGTAATTTTACTTTTACTAAGACTTCATGATTTCCTCTTGCAACAGGATTGCCAAGTCTTGGTACCCCTTTATTCTCAAGTGAAAGAGTTGTATTTGGCTGCGTACCACTTGGAATTTTTAAATTAACATCTCCATCAACTGTAGTGATTTTTACAGTGTCACCTAAAATAGCCTGTAAATAACTCACTGCTATTTCTGAATAAATAGTTACACCATCTCTTTTAAGTTTTGAATCATTCTTAACCTTTATAAAAACATAAAGATCTCCAGGTGGGCCCCCTTTCAAACCAACATTTCCCTCTCCAGAGACTCTTAATTTTGTGCCAGTATCAACTCCTGCAGGAATATTAATTCTTAATTTTTTTCTGACTTGCTTTACTCCGTTACCACCGCAAGTTACACATGGATCTACAATTATCTGACCAGCCCCATTACATGAAGGACATTCAGCTACTTGTGTGAAATTACCAAAAGGTGTTCTTGTAGCTCTTCTAACTTGTCCACTTCCGCCACAGGTTGAACAAGTTTTGGGTCCGGTTCCTGATTTTGCACCTGTTCCCCTGCAGACTTCACATGTCTCCAAATGAGGAATTTTAATTTCTCTTTGCTGGCCAAAAATTGCATCTTTAAAGTCAACATTAAGGTCATACCTTAGATCATCTCCTTGTTGAGGACCTCTTCTTTGTGTTCGTCCGCCTTGTGGATTTTGCCCCCCAAAGCCATTAAAAAAAGTTTCAAATAAATCTGCAAAACCACCCATATCTCCCATATCAGGCATTCCAGCTGCGCCTCCAAGGCCAGCCTCTCCAAATTGGTCATATCTTGCTCTAGTTTCAGGATCAGCTAATGCTTCGTAAGCCTTACCAATTTCTTTAAATTTATCTTCCGCACCAGGTTCTTTATTAACGTCAGGATGGTATTGTCTTGCTAATTTTCTATAAGCCCTTTTTAAGGTATCAGCATCAGCATCTCTTGAAACTCCAAGTATTTGGTAAAAATCAGCCATTAGATAATGCTCAAATAAGAATTTGGAATTTATACATCTTCAGAAGTATTTGCCTCTGAATTAACATCCCCTTCAACTGTATCCTTTTCTACTTCCTGTTGTGAATTTTGTTTACCAGGTCCCATAGAAACCTTGACCAATGCATGTCTCAAAACCTTACCTTCTAGATGATATCCTCGCTGCAATTCTTCAATAATAAAATCCTCTTGGAACTCTTCACTAGGTTCTCTTAATACAGCTTCATGCAAGTTTGGATCAAATTGCTGACCAACAACTCTCATGGGTGAGACTCCCTGTTGTTTTAAAACTTCTACTAGTTGTTTATACAATCCTTGATAACTTCTATGAAGAGCTTGAGCTTCCTCATTTTCTGGTTTAAGTTGTTGTCTTGCTCTCTCAAAATTGTCCACAATAGGAAGTATGGCAGTTAAAGTCTTGGAAACAAGTTGGATTTTTAAATCGTCCTGATCCCTAGACTGCCTTTTTCTGAAATTATCAAAATCTGCTGAAATCCTTACATATTGATTTTTTAATGTTTCATGCTCTTTTTCTAATTGTTCTAATCTTGCATCATTATTTGAAATAGTATTTTTTAATTCTTCAGTATTAATTACTTCTGTTTTTTGAGAAGATAATTCATCATTTTCAGTAGTTGAATTTTGAGTAGATGATATATCTTCAGGGGCATTATCCTGATTACAATCATCATTTTCTTTATCATCAATATTGTCTGATTGATTTTCAATCATTTTTCTAAAATTTAATAAGACTATTCTCCAATAAAGTGATGCACAAAACAAGTTGCGGAAGGCCGCACAAATATTTAGTCGGGAACAAATCTTAACGCTAATCCATTATTGCAATATCTTTTGCCAGTGGGAAGTGGCCCATCATTGAAGACATGACCTTGATGACCTCCACATCTAGAGCAATGATATTCGGTTCTAGGGACAATTAACTTAAAATCAACTTTTGTTTCTACTGACCCTTGAATTGAATCCCAAAAACTTGGCCATCCTGTACCACTATCGAACTTTTTATCTGAAGAAAAAAGTGGCAAATCGCATCCTGCACAGTGAAAAATCCCTTTTCTTTTCTCATTATTCAATTGACTGCTGAAAGCTCTTTCAGTCCCTTCCTCTCTCAAGATATAAAAGGATTCTGGACTAAGCCTAGTTTTCCATTCCTCTTTTGAGAAATTCCACTCTTCTTTAGAAGCAAGTGAAGATGCTAATACTTTCATAGGCTTAAAGATTATTTTTAAGATTGACATAGTAGGAATTAGAATAAAAGTTCTTCTCGATAGGAATTGATTCATATATTTAAATCAAAAAAAGCAATGAAAATTATTCAATCTGATTCTATTAAAAATATTCATAAATTAAGTATTGCTCCAATGATGGATTGTACTGATAAGCACTTCAGGATAATAATGAGAAAAATAAGTTCTGAAGCCCTTTTATATACGGAAATGATTGTGGCCCAGAGTTTAATTTATACAAATAAAAAAGAAAACTTTCTAGATTTTAATGATGAAGAACACCCGATATCGATTCAGTTTGGTGGAGACGATCCTAAAATATTAAAAGAGGCAGCCCAAATGGCACAGGATTGGGGATATGACGAAATAAACTTTAATGTTGGTTGTCCGAGTCCAAGGGTCTGTTCTGGAAATTTTGGCGCTTCACTTATGAAAGAACCTGAAAAAGTAGCAAAATGTATAGAATCCTTAAAAAATAATTGCAACTTGCCGGTTACGATTAAACACAGAATCGGTGTAGACAATGATGATAGTTTCGTTAATTTGAATAATTTCGTAAGAATCGTCGCTAATGCTGGTGCAGACAGATTTGCAGTTCACGCAAGGAAAGCCATACTAAAAGGTCTAAATCCAAAACAAAATAGAACCATACCGCCACTAAATTATGATGTAGTAAAAAAATTGAAAAAATCAAATCCAGAATTATTAATAGAAATCAATGGAGGTTTAACAAATATCGATGAATCATTAAAAGCCTTGAATGATTTTGATGGGGTCATGATTGGAAGGTCAATTTATAAACATCCCTTGAGATGGTCTGAAATTGATCAGAGGATTTATGGAATTAATAAAAAACCCAAATCTGCTTCAAATATTATATTCTCATTAATTCCATACATAGAAACTCATTTAAGTAATGGAGGAAAATCTTGGGATATTTGTAAACATCTTATAAATTTAGTTGAAGGTATACCAAAAGCAAAAATTTGGAGAAATCAAATTTCAAATAAATCTTTAAAAAAAGAATTAAATATTGAATATCTATTTAAATTAACAACAGCGCTTGAAGAAATGGGTTACTAATTTGTCTCGTTTGAAGAATTGCTCTCATTAGACACTCCCCTTTTTCTCCTACTCCTGCCATTTTCATATTCAGAGTTATCAGAAGAATTTCCATAACTTCTGTCTTCCCATCCTTCTGCTCCTGAAGATTTATTAGTATAAGAGCTATTAGATTCAGTATTACCACCACCGTAGCTACCGCCGCTATTACCGCCACCGTAGCTACCACCGCCGTAGCCACCTCTGCCTCCTCTACGTGAGCCTCCAGAACCTCTTGGCTCAGCTTTATTAATTCTTAATGGCCTACCCATAAGTTCAGTTCCTTGCAAGCCATCAATAGCTGTTGACTCAATCGCTTCATCTGCCATTTCAATAAATGCAAACCCTCTTTTCCTTCCAGTATCTCTCTCTAGTGGAAGAGAACAATTTAAAACCTCACCAAAAGGGGCAAACAACTGTGTTACATCTTCACGCTCTGCGCGGAACGGCAAATTGCCAACAAAAATACTCACTTTAAACTCAACAAAAAAATTTACCTTATAAAAAAACTACATTATGTAGTCTCATAACGTTGCTCCACCATTCTACTTCAAAGCATACCCCTGTTGTAGAAAAATAATTGAGATTCAGAGTAACATTTTTTTTTCCCAATTATTTACCTCTTTTTCTACCTGAACAAAACCTGTACCACCTTCACTATTTCTTGATTTAACAACATTAAATGGTTTTAGATCAACAAACACATCCTCATCAAATTCGGGATGAAACTTTTTAAATTCATCAATTTTAAGATTTTTAAATAACATTTTTCTCTCCAGGCAATATTTAACTATTTCGCCAACAACTTGATAAGCAGTCCTAAAAGGAACTTCTTTTCCAACTAAATAATCTGCTAAATCAGTAGCATTGGAAAAGTCATTTTCTACAGAATCAGATAAATTTTGAATATTAAATTCAATGCCCTGATTGATTAAAATAGTCAATGCTTTAATACAAGAAGATATTGTTTCTGCAGTATCAAAAATTGGCTCTTTATCCTCTTGAAAATCCTTGTTATATGAAAGTGGCACCCCTTTGACCATAGTTAACAATGCCTGAAGATGTCCATATACTCTTCCGGTCTTACCTCTTATTAATTCTGGAACATCAGGATTTTTTTTCTGCGGCATTAAACTACTGCCAGTAGCACATTTATCTGTTAATTTTGCAAAAGAAAATTCATCAGTTACCCATAAAATTATCTCTTCTGAAATTTTACTTAAATGAGACATTAACAAAGCAGATGCAGAAACAAACTCTATACAAAAATCTCTATCACTCACTGCATCAATACTATTTTGATAAATCTTTTCAAAACCCAATTCTGCAGCTGTAAAATGCCTATCTATTTTTATTTTTGTCCCAGCTAATGCCGCGGCTCCTAAAGGAGAAATATTCACTCTTGCGCGCACTTCTTTAAACCTTTCACGGTCTCTTTGGAGCATTTCTATATAAGCCAATAAATGATGAGCTAAAGATAATGGTTGAGCTCTTTGCATGTGGGTATATCCAGGAATTAAGGTATAAATATGAGATTTTGCAAGATTTAGGAAGGATTTTTGCAAGTCGGTTATTAAAATTTCAACTTTGTCAATCTCTTTTCTTAACCACAATCTTATATCAGTACCAACCTGATCATTCCTACTCCTACCTGTATGTAATTTTTTTCCAGTTTCACCTATTAAACTTATGAGCTTTTCTTCTATACAGTAGTGAATATCTTCAGAAGGTGGACTAGGAGAAAATTTACCCTCCAAATACTCAACTTTTATTGACTCTAAACCATTAATAATTTGCAAAACTTCAGAAGGTGATAAGACTTGAGTTTTGCCGAGCATTTTCGCGTGAGCAATCGAGCAATCTAAATCTTCTAAAACAAGCTTTCTATCGAAACCAATTGAGGCATTGAACTTTTCAATAAAAGGGTCAAGTTCATCATCAAATCTTTTACTCCAAACTTTTGCCATATTAATTATTAACTTTAAGTATCTCTAATAAAGCATTTTTTTATATAAGTGACAAAAAATATCTATTTCAATTGAAAAATAATCATCGATGCATCATCTTCTAGATGTCTATTTTGCCCTGTAAAATCATCTAACTTTTTAAATATTTTATCTAGAATTTCTTGAGATGTATAAGATTGCTTGCATAATTTTGTAAGGGTTTTAATTAACCTTTCCTCATCAAATCTCTGACCTAAAGAGTTAGAAGTATCAATTACTCCATCTGTGTAATAAAGAACTAAGTCATTTTCACTAAGCTTAATTTCACCGCAATGATATTCAGCATCTTTTTGTAGTCCAAGTACAAATCCTTCTGCATCTAATTTTAAAATTTTCTGATCTGAATTTTTCCAAAGTAGAGGAGGATTATGTGCTGCATTAGCGAATCTCAATTTTCTGGTTCTAGGGTCATAATCTGAGTAAAATAATGTCACAAATCTATGCGATTGATCTAAATCATTTATTGCTAGTTGATTCAAATCATGCAAAATTCTATCCGGAGGCAGACCCGTAAGAACCTCTGCACGTAACATTCCTCTTAACATAGTCATTAAGAGACCAGCTGGAATCCCTTTGCCCATTACATCACCTATTACGAATGCCCATCTTGATTTTTCTTTTCTTTTTTCAGAGATATTCGTCTTTAAACACATAAAATCATAGTAATCCCCACCTAACTGGAGCGCCGGTCTGCAATGAGCAGCTAAGTCTATACCATGGATAACTGGACAATAATCCGGAAGTAATTGAGATTGAATTTCAGCACCAGTGGAAATTTCTCTATCTAAGTTTTCATGCTTTTTCTTTGTTTTTATTAAATAGTGATTTTCTAATCCAACAGCTAGACAATTTTCAATAAAATTAAAATTACTATCTGAAATAATCGACTGGCTAGAAATATCTTTGCTAAAAATGTAAATAAATCCCCTACATTTTCCTCTAGATAATATCTTTGTTGTTTCAATTCTATACTCTTTAAAATTATTTTTTAAAGCATTCTCAAAAGTTAAAATTTCTTTTATTTTAAAATTTTTTGAAAAATGAAATTGATTCAAAAAACTATTAATTTGTTCTTGAATAATTAAATTATCATCATTAGATGATATTTTTATATTTTTGTGCCATATCTCTCCCTCGTAATTTAAAGGAATAATTAAGATTAAATTCTCAGAAAAAATATATTTAAGAATTAAGCATATATAATCCAATAATTTATTTATGTTGGAAAATGATTTTAAATAATATGCTAATGAAGATGCAATTTCAGCAAATATATATTTATTTTTTAAAGTAACTGTGGAATCATTTTCTAAAAAATTTTGGATAAATTTGTTCGAAAATATTTTTTCTTTTTGATTATCTGTCAAAACAAATCTAATAGATAAGTATGTTTTAACATTAAATTTAATTTTTTAAAAAAACTTAATTAAATATTTATTTATCAGCAAGCATAGCCTCTACAAATTCATAACTATTAAATGGTCTCAAATCTTTTATACCTTCTCCAGCTCCAATAAACCTTATAGGCAAATTTACTTCTTCAGATACAGCTAAAGAGACTCCTCCTCTAGAAGTTCCATCTAATTTAGTAATAATTGCTCCACTTAGATTTGCTGATTTAGCGAAACTTTTTGCTTGCTTTAAGCCGTTTTGACCCTGACTTGCATCTAAAACTAATAATGATTCGACAATTGCATCTGGAACTTTTTTATCAATAATTTTTTTTATTTTTGCTAATTCATCCATCAAATTGTTTTTTGTTTGCAATCTACCTGCTGTATCAACGAGTAATAAATCAACGTTTCTTTTTTTTGCAGAATTAATTGCATCAAAAACTACAGCAGCTGGATCAGCATTTTTTGATTGATTAGAAATAACATCAACATTACTTCTTTCGCCCCATACTTTAAGTTGTTCTACTGCAGCCGCTCTAAAAGTATCAGCAGCAGCTATCAAGGTTTTATAGTTACTTTTAGAAGACAAATATGCTAATTTTCCTAATGTAGTAGTTTTACCAACACCATTAACTCCTACTAATAGCCAGACATTTAACTTTCCCTTTTTGGGAACTAAAAGATCAATACCCGAATTTTTTATTGGTTTATCGATAATTAATTTTAATTCCTTCTTCAAGAAATTTATTCCTGCTTCTGCACCGACGACTTCCTCATTTAATTTCGTTCTGAGAGAGCTTATAACTTTATCAGTTGAATAAATACCTACATCAGCTCTTATTAATAGAGTCTCTAAATCATCAAGAGATTCAGGCGTAAGAGGATCATCTCCAAATTTATCTAATAATTCAGTAACAAATCCTTTTCGGGTTTCCTCTAATCCTCTCCTTAATTTAGTTAACCAATCAATTTCATCAATTGATATTTGATTTATTTTTTTTCCTTGAGCAGCTAATACCATTGCTGACCAAGTAAAATTATCATCAAAATCTCCTAATTCAGTTTCTGGAATAGT
>CACMNZ010000018.1 GCA_902615165.1 uncultured Prochlorococcus sp. | reverse complement strand
TGCAGGTATTAATCTACCGATAATTACATTTTCTTTTAAACCTCTTAACCAATCAGATTTACCTTCAATGGCAGCTTCTGTAAGAACCCTTGTTGTTTCTTGAAAAGATGCTGCTGAAATAAAGCTATCTGTATTGAGAGAGGCTTTTGTAATACCCAACAAAACAGGAGTGAATTCTGCTGGCGCTCCTCCTGTAATTGCCATTGCTTGGTTTGTATCTTCCACTTGCCTCAACTCTATTAGTTCTCCAGGCAAAAGAGTAGTATCCCCAGCATCTTCTATACGTACTTTACTTGTCATCTGTCTAACAATAACTTCAATATGCTTATCATCGATTGCTACACCCTGAGACTTATAAACATTTTGTACCTCACTTACCATACTTCTTTGTAATTTTGATATAGATTCTCGAGCTGCATCGATCAGAGGTTTTTGATCTTTTAAATCATTGAAATAGCAATCTAATAGTTCATGTGGATTAATTGGACCATCAGTTAAAGATTCTCCACCTTTAACTTGTTGTCCATCGCTAACCATTATATTTTTTCCAATTAATAGTTGATATTCATTAACTAAATCATCTTTTTCAATAACTGATAAAGAGACTGATTCTTCATCATTACCTTGTTTAATCTGAACAATTCCAGATTTTTTACATAGAATTGCTGAATCTCTAGGTCTCCTTGCTTCTAATAACTCTTCAATACGAGGTAATCCTTGTACGATATCTCCAGTTTTCTGCCTTTCAAAAACAAGTAAAGCTAAACCATCTCCCCTAAGAACCAAGTCTCCGTCCTTAACATGTAAAACTGAATCAGGAGAAACCATATAAGGCCTGCCAAGTCTTAAGGTTACTGAACTATTAGAAATTTTTTCTATTTCACCACAAGAAGTTGATTTTACAGAATCACTAATAGGATCACCATCAACTACACGATCACCAACTTTAACTAAAGCTTTATCACTAATTTTAATCTCAATTTTATCTTCTTGTCTTTCAACAATTAACCTTCTTATTGGCTCATCATCAACAACATTTGGTAACTGAATCAATCCCTTCTCTTTACAAAGAATTTGAGTAGTAGCTATTACATCTCCTGATTTTACTATTTGGTTATTTTTGACTTGTAGTTCTGTATGTGTTGAGCCATGACTAGAGTCAGATATAGTGTCTCTTCTTACAAGAATAGACTCCAATATTACTAGATTTAATCTATTGATTGATGCATCATTTTTATCCTCAATCGACTCTACATCAATAGTCATTTGCGGAGTAGCATCAAAGCTTTCAATACTTAAATGTGTTCTAAGTAATTCAACTCCTTCAACTGATTTTATCAATTCACCGTCTTTGTAGGTAAGCCTTTGGATAGCTTTCAAGCCTAAATGTGGTCCTTTTTCCTGCTTGACATGTGATAGTTGGGGTAATTCCGCATTGTCAGGAATAGTAAATTCTTCAACAGTTCTTAATAACAAGCCTCGACATTTAGGGGTTTCTAATTTTTGAACAAATAAAATTTCATTATTATCAACACCATCTAAAATCTTTTCGCCTGGATTTACAAGATTTCCTTCTTCTGTAAATCTATTCAAAACTTCTTCATCATGACACTCATGAAAAGTTCCGTTACGAACAGTTATTTCTCGAAGAATATCATTTTTTTGCGTAACAGTAACAATTCCTGATGTTTGACTAAAAATATCTTTTACAACTTCTGTTCCAGCTTCAATCCATTTCATATCTTCAATCATTAGAAGGGATATGTCCTTATTAATTTCATGTGTCTCTTGGGGAATCCAAAGCAATGTCCCGCCTTGATTTACTTCAAAACCATTTTTAGATGATCTTGCTTTTTTGACACTTAATCCCGGGGCATATTTTACTAGACCACCAGTTTTTGTACGGAACCTTTCATCCGTCAAATCTGCTATTGTCTCGCCATTACTTATTTTACTTCCTGGGGAAATATTTAGACGATAAGATGTACCATCACTAGATTCCAAATTATATATTTGACCTGAATGAGTAGATTCCTCATTTAATTTAAAATTGGTTATGGACATTGAAGTAGTAACAATCTGAACTTCTCTTGAGTCTCCTATTGATTCTCTCAATCGAACTTGTCCGCCAAACTCACTTGACTGACTAGCCTCTGCCAAAACTGTCCCTGTATCTACAGATTTTCCAGATGAGATAACCGGTCTTGCATTAGGTGGTAAGTTATAGACATCTCCAGCTAAAACCCACAATCTGCCTAATCTTTGAGCTTTTAAGGTGATATTACCCTGTCTATCTGTTACCTCCTTTGGTTGAATAACCTTGTCATACCTAACTTGACCAGCCAAATCACATATAACATCTTTTGTTGCTTTTTCTACACTCTTTTTCACTGCTCCAGCAGTAATCTGAGCAACAGTTATATCAGAATTAATTGTTTCACCGTCATCTACAAATAAAAGCGACCCGCTCGTAACTTCAATTTTTTGAGCTTTGCTAGAATTACTGTCTTGAGGAACTATTTTTAGTATAAAATCAACTTCCGCTTGCTTGGCTTCTACACCATGTGGAGTTCTATAGCCTCTAACCTTTGCTTTTGAACTAAATTCAACCTTACCAGAAATTTTTGATCTTACTACTCCACTTTCAGCAGTTGATACACCTCCAGTATGGAAAGTTCTCATTGTCAATTGAGTTCCTGGCTCGCCAATAGATTGAGCAGCAATTATTCCAACTGCCTCGCCTAAATCAACTAAATGATTATGAGCCAACGCCCATCCGTAACACCTTCTACAAACTGATCTATTAGCTTCACATGTTAATGGAGATCTAATTTTTACTTTTTTAATTGATACTTTCTCAATTTCTCCAGATAATACTGGATCTATTGCAGTGTTTTCAGGAACAACAAGGTTTTCTTCAGCGTCAAAAATATCCTCAGCAGTAAGCCTACCAAGAAGCCTTGCTCCAAATTTACCATCTTCAGCTTCAACAACTATGGATCTTTCTGTTCCACAATCTTCTTCTCTAACAATGACATCTTGAGCAACATCAACTAATCTACGAGTCAAATAACCAGAATCAGCAGTTCTCAAGGCTGTATCCACCAAACCTTTTCTTGCTCCATAAGAAGAGATTACATATTCAGTAACAGTGAGTCCTTCTCGAAAATTGGTTCTTATTGGCAGGTCAATGATTTCTCCTTGAGGATTAGCCATCAATCCTCTCATACCAACAAGTTGTCTTACCTGCGACATGTTACCCCTTGCTCCTGAATTTGCCATCATCCAAACTGAATTTAGAGGATCATTTTGATTAAAATTATTCTTAACAGCATCTACCAATCTTTCATTAGTTTCAGTCCAGGTATCTATAACTTTTGTGTGTCTTTCAACTTCGGTAATTTCCCCAAGTCTGTAGCATTCTTCTGTCGCAGATATTTGCTCTTCAGCTTGCCCTATTAAATCTTGTTTAGCTTCAGGAACTTTCAAGTCATCTACTGAGATAGAAACAGCTGCTTGGGTAGCATATTTGAATCCTAAGTCCTTTAAATTATCAGCCATGGCTGCAGTAATAGCAGTTCCATGAGTTTTATATGCCCAAGAGACTAAATTTTTTAAGGCTTTCTTATCAACTACCTTATTCTTAAAGGATGGCGGCGTTTTAGCGAGAGCAGGCATTGTAATTGGATTATTCTTTTTTGAGTTTTTAGTAGTTTTACGTACTCTGGATGATTTTTTAGGTTTAGATGAAGTCATGATTTTTAATAAATGAAGAATAATTTTTTAAGATTACGTTTTAGATACAGAATCGATGATGGTATAGTTCATTACTACTCTCCCAACAGTTGTTAAAACAAATCTACTTATTAAATTATTAGTAGAGTCAAATCTGTCCCTTCTTAAATTCCATATTTCTAGTCTTGAACCATCGCCTAGCTCCTGGGTTTTTTGTGGACTACTCATTTCGTCTTCATCTTCAACTTCTCCATTAAATCTAACCCAAACCCATTCATGTAGGCTTAGTCGTTTATCTTCAAAGGCAAAAATGACATCTTCTAATGAAGCAAAGGTAGTCTTATTTTCTCCGAATTGTGGTTTTTGATAATTTGGTTGCAAGGCCGTCAGATAATAAGATCCCAAAACCATATCTTGGGATGGAGTAACAATGGGTTCCCCAGTAGCAGGAGAAAGAATATTATTACTAGCCAACATAAGCATTCTTGCTTCAGTTTGCGCCTCTAAAGCTAAAGGAACATGAACTGCCATTTGATCTCCATCAAAGTCAGCATTGAATGCAGGGCAAACTAAAGGATGAAGTTGTATTGCTCTACCTCCAACTAATTTCGGTTCAAAAGCTTGAATTCCCAAACGATGCAAAGTAGGGGCTCTATTTAAGAGAATTGGATGGCCTTCAATAACTTCCTGAAGTACCTGCATAACTTCGTCATCGGCTTTTTGTATTAATTTTTTTGCAGCTTTAATATTATTCACGATATTTTGTCGTATTAATCTATGTATTACAAAGGGTTGAAAGAGCTCTATCGCCATTTCTTTTGGAAGACCACACTGGTGCATTTTTAGTTTAGGGCCCACAACTATTACAGATCTTCCTGAATAGTCAACACGCTTTCCGAGTAGATTCTGTCTAAATCTTCCTTGTTTTCCTTCAATTATGTCACTTAGGGACTTAAGAGCTCTATTATTTGCTCCAACAACAGTCCTTCCTCTCCTTCCATTATCTATAAGGGCATCAACTGCCTCCTGAAGCATTCTTTTTTCATTTCTTACGATAATTTCTGGAGCTAAAATTTCTTGAAGCCTAGCTAGCCTGTTGTTTCTATTTATAACTCTTCTATACAGGTCGTTTAAATCTGAAGTTGCAAATCTTCCCCCATCAAGCTGAACCATAGGTCTAAGATCAGGAGGTATAACTGGAATTGCATCTAAGACCATCCATTCTGGTTTTGCACTTGTTGCAATGAAATTATCAATAACTCTTATCCTTTTTATAAGTTTTGCCCTCTTTTGCCCTTTGCTATTAGTTATTTCTTCTCTAAGCTCCTCAGCAACCTGATTTAAATCTAGGTCCTCAAGTAATTGCTTCAGTGCCTCAGCACCAATTCCAACAAAAGGTTCATTTTCGATAGTTGAATCTTCAGCATAAATTTCATCTTCAATTTCCAGCCACTCATCTTCAGTGAGTAATTGCTTATACTTAAGTTCTTTATGATCTCCTGGGTCTAAAACAACATAACAATTAAAATAAACTATTTGTTCTACGTCTCTAAGAGGAATATCCAAAAGTATTGCAACGTAACTTGGGATTCCTTTTAAATACCAAACATGGGAAACTGGGGCAGCGAGTTTTATATAACCCATCCTATGTCTTCTGACTCTACTTTCAGTTACTTCGACCCCACATCTCTCACAAACGATTCCGCGATGTCTTACCCTTTTGTACTTTCCACAATGGCATTCCCAGTCTTTAGATGGCCCAAAAATCTTTTCACAAAACAATCCATCCATTTCTGGTTTAAGTGTCCTGTAATTGATAGTTTCAGGTTTCGTAACTTCACCAACTACCTGCCCATTAGGCAATGTTCTCTGACCCCAATCCATTATTCTTTGGGGAGAAGCTATCGAAATTTTGACGTAATCAAAGTGATTTTCAGTTCTTAAGTTGCTGTTTGTCATTTTTAGTGAATTTAAATTAAAAGATTTTTATTGAGCATTTAATCTTCCTCATATTCAGAGGTTCCGAGTGATTCGTAAGTCGGCCTTGATGGAGTATTTCTTCTCGGATTGATGTCTTGCATTAAATCTACCTCTTTTCCTTCATCTGTATAAACCCCTATATCCAAGC
This sequence comes from uncultured Prochlorococcus sp., assembly GCA_902615165.1. Next base: position 7,785 of record CACMNZ010000018.1, on the reverse strand, counting down.
CTAGCGATTGTAATTCTCTCATAAGAACTTTAAATGACTCAGGAGTACCAGGTCGTGGAATCGGTTTACCTTTTACGATTGCATTAAGCGCTTCATTTCTTCCTTGCATGTCATCAGATTTAACTGTTAACAATTCCTGAAGAGTATAAGCGGCTCCATAAGCTTCGAGAGCCCAAACTTCCATTTCTCCAAGCCTTTGTCCTCCTTGCTGAGCTTTACCACCCAATGGTTGCTGTGTAACCAAAGAGTAAGGACCAGTAGATCTAGCATGAATTTTATCATCCACCAAATGGACTAATTTGAGAAAATGAGAGTATCCTACAGCAACTGGCTGATCGAAGGGTTCCCCTGTTCTTCCATCTTTAAGTAATAGCTTTCCAGGATCTTCAGGATTGTAAACCCACGCTTTACCTGGCTGTTTTGAAGCTTCTTCTAAAAATGCTTGAACGGTTTGATGTGATTTTTCAGCTCCATACATTTCATCAAATGGAACAACTTTAACCCGGCAATTTAAGTTAGAGGCTGCCCAGCCCATCAATAACTCAAAAACTTGACCTACATTCATCCTACTTGGAACTCCTAAAGGATTAAGGACTATATCTACTGGTGTTCCATCTGGTAAGTAAGGCATATCTTCTCTTGGCAAAATTCTACTAATAATTCCTTTATTGCCATGCCTGCCAGCCATTTTGTCACCTACTTGTATTTTCCTTCTCTGAGCCACATAAACTCTAACAACCATGTTGGCACCTGGAGGTAATTCATCACCTTGCTCTCTTGTGTAGATGCGAACATCTAAAACCCGTCCCTTTTCAGTTTTGGGTACCCTTAGAGAATTATCCCTAACATCTCGAGCTTTTTCACCGAAAATAGCTCTTAACAGTTTTTCTTCAGGTGGTTGGTCTGATTCCCCTTTTGGAGTAACTTTTCCTACAAGAATATCCCCACTCTCGACAAAAGCACCAATCCTAATAATTCCCATCTCATCAAGATTATTCAAGCTTTCTTCCGAAATATTGGGAATTTCTCTAGTGATTTCTTCAGGACCTAGCTTAGTTTGTCTTGCTTCTATTTCATATTTTTCAATATGTACTGAAGTATATAAATCATCAGTGACCATCCTCTCGCTCACAAGTATTGCATCTTCGTAGTTGTATCCCTCCCATGGCATGTAAGCAATTAAAACATTTTGGCCAAGAGCAATTTCCCCTCCTTCACATGCGGATCCATCTGCCAAAACCTGGCCAGATATAACTTGATCTCCAATTTTTACTATAGGTCTTTGGTTGAGGCATGTATCTTGATTTGATCTTTGATATTTCTGAAGATAATGAAAATGTTCATTACCATGCTCGTCTTTAACGATAATCTCATTAGCATCTACGTAAGATACAGTTCCATTAACTTTTGTTATGGGAACCATCCCCGAGTCTCTAGCGACCTGAGATTCTAAACCTGTACCAACTAAAGGACGTTCTGGCCTGAGCAATGGCACGGCTTGGCGTTGCATATTTGATCCCATTAAAGCTCTATTAGCATCATCATGTTCCAAGAAAGGAATAAGTGAAGTAGCAACTGAAATTACCTGAACCGGGGATAGCTGAACGTAATCAACTTGATGAGGAGGGACTTTTTCAAAATCCTGTCTGTATCTTACTGGTATTAAATCTGCAATTATGTTGCCTTCCTTGTCTGTTGCCACGTCTCCTGGAGCCACCCTACACTCATCTTCTAAATCAGCAGAAAGATAAACAGGATTACCTTTTTTATCAACTTTACCGTTATTAACTTCCCAAAAAGGTGTTTCAATAAAACCATACTCATTGACTCTTGCGTGGGTAGCTAAAGAATTTATAAGTCCTGCATTCGGGCCTTCAGGAGTCTCGATAGGACATAATCTTCCATAATGTGAAGGATGTATATCTCTAACAGCGAAGCCTGCTCTTTCTCTAGTTAAACCTCCTGGACCTAAGGCTGAGATTCTTCTTTTATGTGTTAGTTCAGCCAGGGGGTTAGTTTGATCCATGAATTGGCTTAACTGACTGGAACCAAAAAATTCTTTTATAGCAGCAACCAAAGGTTTGGGATTGACTAGTTGAGCGGGAGTTAGAGAATCTGTTTCTCCTACAGTCATTCTTTCTTTGATAATTCTCTCTAAACGATTAAGTCCAACCCTGACTTGATTTTGAAGGAGTTCTCCTACTGATCTAACTCTTCGATTACCAAGGTGGTCAATATCATCAAGACTAGCGCCCCCAATATCCAGTTCTAAGTTAATTAAATAATCAATGGTAGAAAGAACATCTTCATGGGTGAGTGTTCTCACATCATCAGGTACAGTAAGTCTTAATTTTTTATTGATTTTATATCTACCAACTCGGCCTAAATCATACCTTTTAGGATCAAAAAATCTACTGAATAATAATTGTTGTCCGCCAGAAACCGAGGGTGGCTCCCCTGGACGTAGCTTCTTGTATAACTCTAGTAATGCCTGATCTTCTGAATTTATGCCCTCGTCATTAGCTGATTCGATTGAAGATTGATAAAACTCAGGATGCCTAAGTTTATCGACTACATCATTGTCTGAGAGACCCATCGCTCTCATAAGAACATGAGCATTAATTTTCCTGGTTTTATCAACTCTCACATAAAGTAAATTATTTTTGTCAGTCTCGAATTTTAACCATGCACCTCTATTAGGGATAACGCTCGCATTATAGGTTCTTCGACCATTTTTATCGAGTTCATCTTTGAAATATACTCCAGGACTTCGAACAATTTGATTAACAATAACTCTTTCGGCACCATTAATAATGAAAGTTCCTCTTTCAGTCATTAATGGTAATTCTCCAATAAATACTTCTTGTTCTTTAATTTCTCCTGTTTCTTTATTAATTAATCTGCACATTACATACATTTGAGATGCAAATGTAGCATCTCTTCTCTTGGCCTCCTCAACATCATGCCTAGGTCTTTTTAATCTGTACTCTTCACCGATAAAATGTAATTCTAATTTACCTGTGTAATCAGAAATGGGAGAAAAATTTTGTAGTTCTTCTATTAAACCCTTTTCCAAAAACCATTTAAAGCTTGCTCTTTGTACTTCAACTAAATCTGGTAGATAAGTAGCTGTTTTTGCTACCTGTAAAGCGCTACTGCTCATCCAAGAAAACCTGCGAGTTTGTGAGATTTACTAATTACTTTAAATCTACTCAATATTTAGTTCTTTAACTTTTCACTTAATTATGAGATTAACTAATAAATCTCTATTTCAACAAAAATCAATTTAATAAAGAAGAATTTAAATTTATTTAATGCTGATAAATCACTAACTATGTGAGTTAAAGCTAAAAATTAAGAAAAATTTCCAGTAATTTCTTATTCTAACAGCTGCTACGTCAAATTAACAAGTCAAATTTAAACAAATCTTCAGCATTCCTAGATGACTCTTTAGCAATTGTAATTAATTCAGTAGATCTTAAATCTGCCATAAAATTAGCAACATTTTCAACAAATGCAGGTTCATTTCTTTTGCCCCTGTGAGGGACAGGAGCTAAAAATGGTGAGTCAGTTTCAATCAAGTATTTATCATTTGGAACTATTTTGGCACACTCATGAATTTCATGTGCTTTTGGGAATGTTACTATTCCACTAAAACTAATGTAAAACCCAAGATCCAAGAATTGCTTCATTTCATTTGAGGTTCCTGTCCAACAATGAAGCACACCATCAGGACATTTTCCTTTTTGAGAGAGATCACTACATATCTTGATCATTTCATTTGCAGCGTCTCTGCAATGGATAATTACAGGCAATTTAAGTTCATAAGCTAACTCCATTTGTGGAATAAGTGCTTCAATTTGCTGAGCTTTATTTTCATTTTTAAAAAAATCCAAGCCTAATTCCCCAATAGCTACAACTCTTTTATCTTCTTGAGCTGATTTCCTTAAAAGAGATTTTGAACCTTGTTCCCATTTTTTTGCTTCTAGAGGATGCAAGCCAACTGAATAGTAAATTTCATTAAATTCATGAGATATTTTTTTCAACTTTGGAATTTCCGTTAATTCACAACAAGCATGAACTAATTTTTTTACACCCCTTGAACGCAATCTTAAAACAACATCTTCAAGATCTCTCTCAAAATTTTCAAATATTAAATGACAGTGCGAATCTATGAGTTCTATATTGCTCATAATTATGATCTGCCTTTTTACTTTGTGGTAAGAGTAGTTTTCACAAAATTATTAATTTTTGATTTTTTATTAGCTCCATTATTCTTGTGAAGAATATTTTTTTTAACTGCTTTATCGATTAGACTAAAAGCCTTATTAAGGTTTGTTTTGACATAATTCTTATTATCCTCATTTGGGTCTTTTTTATATTTTTCACAACTTTCCAAGGTTTTTTTAGTCAGAGTTCTTACTGTAGATTTGTATGACTTATTGATTAAACGATTTCTTTCGGCAATTTGGATTCTCTTTTTTGCAGATTTGTTATTGGCCACAGAGGATACATTAATACTGAGACTTTATCATAACAAATAGATCGACTACTAATCAATAATATATAATTTTAAAGAGCTATTAAATTGGTCACGAGCTTTTCAATTTGAAAATTAAGAATATGAAGATCATAAATAATAAAGAAGATGCTATAAATGAATTAAAGAGGATTTCTACTCGAACTAGCTCGGAAAAAAATAACAGAATAAATTCAATAGTTGAAGAAATTCTTCAAGAAGTCAAAAATTTTGGAGATATTGCAGTGAAAAAATATACCAAAAAATTTGATGGTTTCGACCCTGATCCTATGCAAGTGTCTAAAGAGGAATTGAAAGATGCATGGAATGAAATTGATAGCAGTTTAAAGCAATCTCTCAAGGTAGCCCATCAAAGGGTTAAAAAATTCCATGAAAAAGAAATTCCTTCATCCTTTACTTTAAAAGGGGAACATGGTGATACAGTCCAAAGGAGATGGAGACCAGTGAAGAATGCAGGTATTTATATCCCTGGAGGCAGAGCCGCTTACCCAAGTACTGTTTTAATGAATGCAATACCAGCAACAGTAGCAGGAGTAGAAGAAATCATAATGGTATCTCCTGGTAATACAGAAGGGGAAATAAACAAAACTGTTTTAGCTGCAGCTCACTTATCTGGAATCAATAAAGTTTTCAGAATTGGAGGAGCTCAAGCAATTGGTGCTTTAGCATTTGGCACAGATCAAATCACTAAAGTTGATGTTATTACAGGTCCAGGTAATATCTATGTAACAACTGCAAAAAAACTAATTTATGGCTCTACAGGAATAGATTCGTTAGCAGGTCCAAGTGAAATATTAATCATTGCAGATGAGACAGCTAAAAGCGCTCATATAGCATCTGATCTACTAGCACAAGCAGAGCATGATCCTTTAGCGTCTTCAATACTTCTAACTACTTCAAATAATCAGGCAAAAGAAGTTTTAGACGAAATTTATAAAAAAATAGATAATCATCCAAGAAAAGAGATTTGCTTGCAATCAATAAATAATTGGGGATTAATTGTCATTTGCGAAAATTATAAATCATGTATTGAACTAAGCAATAACTTTGCTCCAGAACACCTAGAAATAATAGCTTTAGATTCAAAAAAAATTCTTCAAGGCATAGAAAATGCAGGAGCAATCTTTCTAGGGAAATGGACCCCGGAAGCTGTAGGAGATTATTTGGCTGGACCAAATCATACTTTACCAACATCAGGAAATTCTAGATTTAGCGGTTCTCTAGGAGTTGAAACCTTTATGAAAAACACCTCAATAATAGAATTTAATGAAGAAAGTTTAAAAGCTAATAGCCTTGATATTATTAATCTTGCTAAAAGTGAAGGTTTGTATAGCCACGCCAAATCAGTACAAATAAGATTTGAAGATTAACCAACTTTTGAGGGAGAATAAACAACTGGAACACTGTCTTCAATTTTGCCAACCAATACTTTGTCTGTAAGATCAACAAATAATCCATTCTCTAGTACACCAGGAATATTATTAAGAGTCAATTCAATATCTTTTGGATTCTTAATACCATCATTAAACAATACATCAAGAATAAGATTGCCCTGATCAGTAACAACTGGACCAGCTTTTTTACTAGCCATTCTTAAATTAGAACTACCATTCATCTCTGAGATAACTTCTTGAACTTGTTTCCAAGCGTTTGGCAGGACCTCTACAGGTAAAGGAAATGATTCATTTAAGTTTTGTACAAGTTTAGTTTCGTCAACAACAATCAAAAATTGATCGGCTTTAGATGCCACTAACTTTTCCCTAACATGGCATGCTCCACCTCCTTTTATTAATTGAAATCTCGGATCAACTTCGTCTGCTCCATCGATAGCTAAGTCGATTTGGGAAACAGAAGCTAAATCAATGAGCGGAATATCTAGTTCGAGAGCTAAAACTTCTGATTGAAAGGAAGTTGCTACACCTCTTATGTCTTGAAGTTTTCCAGACTTTATTTCATCTGCAAGACTTTTTATCATAAGAGCAGCTGTAGATCCAGATCCTAATCCAAGTATCATGTTACTCTTTACTTCCTTAATTGCTGCATCAGCAACTATTTTTTTCATTTGAGTTTGTGAATCCAAAATTCTTTTTTTCTAAGTTTATAGATAATTAAATTTCAATGGGTGATTTATGTCAAACCTGGCAGAGGTTCTGGCATAATATTTATCTTTATCTCTTTGTTGTCTCTTAAAACATTTAGGAGGAATACTTTACCTATTTCAGCTTTTTCTACTTCATCTAACAAAGCTTTAGGTTCTTCAATAGAGATATTTTCTGCAGCTATTACTAAATCTCCTCTTCTTAAACCAGCTTTTTCAGCGGGACTATTGGGTATTATTGATTGAATTAGAGCTCCATTTCTTTCAGGTAATTGAACTAGTGAATTGGGGTCTTGATTATGTTCTTTTGCAATTCTAGGATTCAAAGAAATCAATTGTACTCCTAAATATGGATGTATAACTTCTCCATTTTTAAGAAGCTGATCTGAAACAGTTTTTGCAAGATTAATGGGTATTGCGAAACCTAAGCCAGCTCCAGGACCACTTCTAACCAATGTATTGATTCCTATTACTTCTCCATTTGAATTAATAAGTGGTCCACCTGAATTCCCTGGATTTATCGCAGCGTCAGTCTGAATAAGATCAAGTCTTTTATCTGAAAACCCAAGACTATTAATATCTCTATGTAGACTACTTACAATGCCTAAGGTAACTGTTTTTTCAAGGCCATAAGGGGTACCTAAAGCTATTGCCCAATCTCCAACTTCAAGATCTTCAGAATTTCCAAGTGGAGCAAAATTAAAATAATTAGAGTCATCAATTTTTACTAAAGCTAAGTCGGTTACTGCATCTGTTCCCAAAACTTGGCCATCAAGAATAGTTCCATCGGCCAAAGTTACTGAAACCTCATCAACTCTTTCTACTACATGAGCATTTGTAAGAACCAAACCATTTTGGTTTATGATAACGCCAGAACCTTGGCCTCTCTCTCTCTCAGGGGTAATTCCTTGCTCTCCAAGTAAATCTCTCAATAGAGGGTCCAACAAAGTGGGGTCAAATTGTTGCCTTTCTATCAATCGCTCAGTATCGATCTTTACAACTGCAGGTCCAACATTTTTGACTGCAGATGATACAAAATTATGACTATCAAAAGAGGCCAAAGCTAAAACTTCTCCCTTTTGAAAGAAATTAACTAAACAAAAAGAGATAATAATGAAAATTTTGATTAAATTAATAAATCTAACCT
>CACMNZ010000017.1 GCA_902615165.1 uncultured Prochlorococcus sp. | reverse complement strand
CGAGGAGGATAACCCCAAAGCTGTTCTAAAATTTCTGCTCGGGGTACAACCTTACCAGGCTCGTCAAACAATAATTCTAAGAGGCTAAATTCAGTATAGGTTAGACTTATTCTATCTCCTGCTCTAGAAACTTGTCTGCGATTAGTATCGACAACTAAACTTCCAAATTTCATAACTCCTTTGCCTGAAGGAACTTCTTTAGTTTCGGTAACCGATACAGTCGGGCCCATTCTTCTCAAAATAGTTGCTATCCTAGCTTCTAACTCTTTAGGGCTAAATGGTTTAGATAAGTAGTCATCTGCCCCTAAATCCAAACCTGCGACTCTTTCTGAAATAGCCTCTAGAGCAGTTAAGAATATTATTGGTACTACTGATTCAGCTCTAATTCTTCTACAAACTGCGAATCCATCCATTTTTGGGAGCATAACATCAAGAACTATCAAGTCTGGAGAATCCCTGTGAAAAGATTCAATAGCTTCTTCGCCATTAGTGGCTGAATAAACTTGATATCCAGCTAATTGAAGCCTCGTAACTAATACCTTCAAAACTGCTGGTTCATCATCAACAACTAAAATTCTTGCTTTTGACATAGGTTAAAAAGATTTCTCGATATTTCAAAGCAAAGAACTATTGCATTGAATATTTATTCTAACAATTAAAAATATAACATTACGAACCCTCAAAGAGATATTCCTTAGGTTTATAAATATTTTAAATAATTTGAAGATATAAATTTTTTAAACACTTTTTACTTCTTAGCGAAATTTATTACTGCAATTTTTTTCTTGAAAATCTAAACATTCTTAAAAGTTGGGAGCAAATAAAAGGAGCAAAAAAACCTGTCAAAAAAACTTCAGCGCAAATATTCTTAAGACCGGGGATAAAAATTAGAGAATTACCATCTGTAAAATTTCTAAACAAAATTTGTAAAAAATATAAAGTCCCACATAAAAAACTTCCAAAAGAACAAATTAAACCAAACCTAAAATGTCCCACCAAAGTATCCCTATGTAATTTAATTCTCCCAAACAAAAATCCACAAAAAATTAAGCCTGGTATTTGAGTAAAATTATTATCCAGTGTTAAAGAATCAAAAATTAGACCTAAAAATAAACCAAAAATTAATCCATTTATTGATCCATTAATCATTGACCAAGGCAATAACCAAAATAACGGCCAGTATGGCTGAACCCCTAAAAATCCAAGCCAATTAGGGTGCCATAAAAAAATAATTGGGATAAAAATAAAGCTTATTAAGGATAATTTTTTTTTAAAAAATTTATTCATTAATTATTTACTTTCAAGATTTGTACCCAATCAATTATTTGAGGTTTTGCAAAAAGTGAAATTTTTGCCGTTTTTTTTGATTTCAATGTACCATTTACAGATTGGACAACACCAATAGGGATATTTGGAGGTAACAGAGTACTAGCAGGAGATGACGATACAAAATCTCCTACTTTAATATCAGCATCTTTTGAATAAAGTATTAAATTAGGATTGTCATCTCCCAACCCCACTAGTAATCCATTAATTTGAATTCTATCCACCCAAACCCCTAACTTACTTTCTGGAGAAGTTATTAATTTAACCGACGAAGTGAATAAAGAAGTACTGTTTACTCTTCCCAATAATCCGCCAGGGCCAATTACAATATTGCCAATTTCTACTCCATCCTTTGAACCTTTATTTAAAATTATTTGTCTCCACCAACTACCTGTTTTTCTCGAAATAACTGCAGCTGAAATACGATCATCATTCGATGATTCTCTAAGAGATAAGATTCGCCTCAATCTTGTATTATCTTTTTTAAGAAGATTTAACTTTATTGAATATTCTTGGTCTATGCTCTCAAGAACAATTTCTTTCTGAAATTGACCAGGCCAAAAAGGCTTTGAAATAAAATAATAAATATCCTTATAAAAAGATCCTTTTGATATCCTCACGAAAACCAAAAATAAAAAAATTGCAAACAATATCCAATTTTTCTTTTTATGCCACCAACGACTAGTAGAAATTCGTCGGATACTTAACATAATTATTAATCTCTTATGGCATTCCTTATAAATTCTGGAGTGTCAACAACTCTTTTCAGTTTTTTAAAATCATCCAAAACCTCTCCACAGCCATTCACTACGCAAAGCAGTGGGTTTTCCGCTATGTGAGTAAAAATTCCTGTTTCATCGCTCAATAAATCATTGATTCCTCTCACTAAAGCTCCACCACCTGCAAGCATAATCCCCCTATCAACTATGTCTGCTGCAAGTTCAGGGGGGGTTCGCTCTAATGTTCTTTTTACAGCTTCCACTATTTTACTAAGTGTTTCAGCCATGGCTTCTCTTATTTCTCCTGATGTCAAAGTAACTGACCTAGGTAGACCAGATAAAAGATGTAAACCTCTAACCTCTAAAGTAGTTTTATCAAAATCATCATCTGGAAATGCAGATCCAATTTTAATTTTGATATCTTCTGCAGTTCTCTCACCAACGACTAGATTGTGAACTTTTTTAAGATAGATCGCAATTGATTCATTTATTTCATCGCCAGCTATTCGAACAGATTCACTCAACACAGTTCCACCTAGACTTAATACTGCAACCTCTGTAGTACCTCCACCAATATCGACAATCATGGTTCCAATTGGTTCAGTTACTGGTAATGATGCTCCTATTGCTGCTGCAACAGGTTCATCAATTAAGTGCACTTCTCTAGCTCCTGCTAATCCAGCTTCTCTAACTGCTCTTCGCTCAACACTAGTAACCCCACTTGGAATGCCAATCACTATTCTTGGAGCTACTATCCCTTTGCCTTCATTACATTTTTGAATAAATGTTTTAATCATTTGTTCTGCAGCATCAAAGTCTGCGATAACGCCATCCCTTAGTGGCCTTACTGCTCTTATATTACCAGGAGTCCTTCCAAGCATTAACTTTGCTTCTTTACCAACAGCTAATGGAATCCCTTCTTCTAAATCCATAGCTACCACAGAAGGCTCTTGTAAAACAACGCCCTTTCCTGATACGTGAATAAGAGTATTGGCTGTACCCAAATCTATGCCAATATCTCTAGAAAATTTAAATCTGTTAAAAATCACAATAAGAATTCTTTTTTTATAAATAATATATCGATTTTTTGATAAGCTCTCAGAATTATCTCGTTTAGTTATGAATAGCACGCAAAACTTTGAGCAGAATCTGAAAATATGTGTAGTATAAAAAAAAAAATTATGGAAATTAACACTATTAACCTGGTAGGCAGAGCAGGAAGAGAACCAGATGTCAGATATTTTGAATCTGGCAGTATCGTAGCGAATTTCACACTTGCAGTTAATAGAAGAAGTAGAGATGAAGAGCCAGATTGGTTTAATTTAGAAATATGGGGCAAACAAGCACAAATAGCCGCAGATTACGTTAAAAAAGGATCTTTAATTGGAATCACAGGAAGCTTTAAAATTGATAGTTGGAAAGATAAAAATACAGGTGAAGATAGATATAAACCAGTTGTCAGGGTAGATAGATTAAATTTACTAGGCTCCCGAAAAGAATCTGATAATAACCAATCTTTTAACAGTACTAACTCTGGTGAAATACCTTTTTAAGCTTTATTTTTTCTTAAAAAATCTAATGAGCAATTTTATAAAAAAATACACAAAAATTATAAATATAATTGGCTTCACAACATATTTGATTTGATCTAAGTAAGTTGAAATAATTGGATAATTTTCACCAAATAAATACCCTGCATAAGTGAGAAGTATTATCCATATCAGGCTACCAAATGTAGTCCAAACCAAAAATTTTCTCAATGGCATAAGTTCTATGCCAGCAGGAACTGAAATTAAGGTTCTTATACCAGGTACTAATCGGCCCCAAAAAACTAGAGATACTCCATATTTATCAAACCAAATTTTACTTTTTTTTAAATCATTAGAAGAAATACCGAGGTATTTTCCTTTTTTTTCTAAAAAATTTGAAAGTCTTTTTTCATTTACTAATCTACCTAAATAATACCAAGGCAATGATCCTAAAATAGTACCAAGTAATCCAGAAAAAACTAAAATATAAAAATTTAATTTTTGTTGATAAACGAAAAAACCTCCTAATGGCATTATTATTTCCGAAGGGATTGGAGGTATTATATTTTCTAAAAACATTGCCAGGCAAATAGTGAAGTAAGCTATTGTTGAATTTTTTTCAACTGCAAAACTTATGTATTCAGGAATTGAAGTAAGAAAATTTGCAAAAGTCAAAATCAATTTTAGTATCTATAAAGTTCTGGTTTGTATGGTCCCTCAACTGAAACATTAATATAATCAGCCTGTTCTTTGGTTAATGTTGTTAATTTTGCGCCAATTTTATCTAAATGTAACCGAGCTACCATTTCATCTAAGTGTTTTGGTAAAACATAAACTTCTTTGGCATATTGATCTGACTTATTGAAAAGTTCAATTTGAGCTAATACTTGATTAGTAAAAGAATTACTCATGACAAAGCTTGGATGTCCAGTGGCACAGCCTAAATTTACTAATCTACCTTCAGCTAAAAGAATGATTTTATTTCCACTAGGCAGAGATATGTGATCAACTTGCGGCTTAATATTTTCCCACGGATAATTTTTTAATGACGCTACATCAATTTCATTATCGAAATGACCAATATTACAAACTATGGCCTCATCCTTCATCTTTAGAAGATTTTCATGTTTTATGACTTGATAGTTACCAGTAGCCGTAACAAAAATATCTATATCTTCTACAACATCATCTAGCCTAACAACGCTAAAACCTTCCATTGCTGCTTGAAGAGCACATATTGGATCGACTTCAGCAACTTTTACGATTGCACCAAGTCCCCGTAATGACTGCGCCGAACCTTTACCTACATCGCCAAAACCCATCACTAAAGCAACCTTCCCTGCAATCATCACGTCAGTAGCACGCTTTATACTATCAACTAAAGATTCTCGGCAGCCATATAAATTATCAAATTTGCTTTTAGTTACTGAATCATTAACGTTAATAGCAGGAAAAGGTAATGCATTTTGCTTTTGTAGTTGATAAAGTCTTGCAACTCCAGTAGTAGTTTCTTCAGTGACACCAATGATATTATTCTTAATTCTAGAATAAAAATTACTATCAGTTTGCAGCTTAGATTTAATAGAATTAAATAGAGCGATCTCTTCTTCATTACTCGGATTATCTAAAACAGACAAATCTTTTTCTGCTTTACTACCTAGTATCAATAAGCCAGTTGCATCTCCCCCATCATCAAGAATCATATTAGGTAAATCTGAACCCCAATCAAGGATATAGTGGGTATATTGCCAATATTCATCAAGGGTCTCCCCTTTTTTTGCGTATACAGAAATTCCTTTTTCCGCGATGGCTGCAGCAGCATGATCTTGAGTTGAAAAAATATTACATGAAGCCCATTTAACTTTTGCACCAAGATAAACAAGAGTTTCTATTAACACTGCAGTTTGTATAGTCATATGTAAACTTCCAGCTATTTTTGCACCCTTTAAAGGCTTTTCAGTTTGATATTTTTCTCTAAGTGCCATTAATCCTGGCATTTCAGTTTCGGCAATTTTAATTTCTTTACGTCCAAAATCTGATAAGGAAATATCAGAAATCACGAATTTCGGTGTTGAGGTTTTAACTGAATCTGCGATTACCATTTCTAGCTTGTTCTTTTTCTATTAAACTATAATTGATTTTTGAAAAATTTTGTGTTTGTTGAGAATTTAGAAGAAACTTTAAATTTAGGGGAAAAATTCTCACAAAAATTAAATCCTCAATCGATTATTCTACTACAGGGTCCAATTGGGGCTGGAAAAACTTCATTTGTGCAAGGGATTGCTAAAGGTTTATCAATTTCTGATGACATTACAAGCCCTACATTTTCTTTATCACATCATTACAACTCAGGAAAAATACCACTAATACATCTCGATTTATACAGGTTAGATAATATTTATTCAGCTAAAGAAATTTTTTTTTCTGAAGAAGAAGAAGCATTACAAAACAAAGCTATTTTAGTTATTGAATGGCCTGAACTAATAGAACCACTCATTGATAATTTCTGGAAAATAAAAATTAGTTTTGCAAAAAACTGTGGAAGGCATTACGAGATAAGGGATCCAAAAAATTTATTAACCTTTTCATGATCTGGCTGTTGCTCGATGGCACCTTCACCAAGACAAGTTAATAATCCGCAAACATTTGCAAAATTAATACAATTTTCTATATCTAATTTATCTGAAGGATAGCCAGAAGAAATAAACTTTGAAATTAGGCCAGCTAGAAAAGCATCACCTGCACCTGTGGTGTCAACAATCTTTTGAGAATGAGGCGTTTCGGTAATTCCCTGCAAGCCATTTATGTACCACGCGACAGGATTTTCACCATCAGTTATGATTACATCTGGTCTATTTGGCATTTGTTGAGATATAAGCAAAGGATTATGATGAGCAAAAAACATAGTCGCTTCTTCTTTAGCAAGTTTTAAAAGATGGGCATGATTTAAAAATTTTTTAATTAAATTAACTCTTTCAGTTTTGATGATTTCTGATGCAAAAATTGAATAATCCCAAAAGACCTCTCTCCAATTCAAATCAATAATTACTTTAACTTTAAATTTATTAGCCTGTTCTAAAAGAAAAAAGATAGTCTCTGCAGATTTTGGAGAAGATAGTATGATTGTTCCAGAAACCAAATATTTTGTTTCTAAAAAAAATTTCTCCAAATTTGGAAGTTCTTTTTCAATTAACTCTATACTTAGAGCCTCGTCAGCAAAGCATGAATTAGAATTCGCTGCAAATCCTGAAAAAAAACGATCTCCAAATTCATCTCTGCCTACATTAACCACACGAGTAGATAAATCATTATCTAATTGCAAAAAATCAACGTTAACCTCAAATTCATTAAATAACGTAATAAATTTTTTTCCAAAATCATCACTTCCTACGCGTCCAATAAATATTGAATCAATTTTCAATTTTCTCAATGCACAAGCAACATTAGCAGGAGCGCCGCCCAAAAAATCTGTAAAACCTTGATTCGACCTATTCCTAATCCTATCTATTAAAGCCTCTCCAATACACACGACCTTATTCTTTTTCATAAAATTAACCCCTTTTCTTAACTTAAGAATAATTAAACAAGAACGAAAAATTTTTTTTTGAATTAAAGTTTAAACAATAGCTTTTTTTTAGTGTCTCTTAACAAATCTAAAACATGGAAATGGAAAGATTGGGACATTTCATGGTCTTTATCAAAAACATCTTCTAGCAAAAATAATATCAATATTCTACTAGTCCATGGATTTGGAGCATCAAAAAAACATTGGAGACATAATCAAGATTTTCTTAGTAAGTTTTTTAACTGCTACTCAATAGACTTACTAGGATTCGGAGAGAGTAGCCAGCCTAGTGCATTATTAAATTATGAACCTTATAAAGATAATTCAATTAAATATTCATTTGACTTATGGAGCAATCAAATATCATCATTTTGTTCAGAGGTAATAAAATCTCCTGTTTTCTTAATAGGAAACTCAATAGGGGGGGTTATCGCATTAAAAGCTGCTGAAATTCTCAAAGATTACTGTAAAGGAGTAATTTTAATTGACTGTGCGCAAAGAACTATGGATGATAAACGCTTACGAAAAAATGATATTTTGATGAATTTTCTCAGGCCCATATTAAAAACATTTGTAAGACAAAGAATTATTAGCAACACACTTTTTACGAGAGCTGCTAATAGAAAAGTTATAAAGAAAATTCTTGAACAAGCTTACCCTTCAGGAAAAAATATTGATAAAGAATTGATTGAAATACTTTATCAACCCTCTCAAAGGGAGAATTCTAAAGAAGCATTTCGTGGTTTTATTAACTTATTTGATGACTATCTTGCTACAGACCTTTTCGAAAAAGTTAATGCTCCAATTCAATTGATTTGGGGAGAAAAAGATCCTTGGGAATCTTTAAATGAAGCAAGAGAGTGGAAGAAACAATTTATTAATATAAAAAGATTAGATATTATTGATGGGGCTGGTCATTGTCCTCATGATGAAGAGCCTGAAAAAACGAATAAGTTAATTAATGAATTTATTCAAGAAACAAAGTAGGCTTCGACATTATCACTAAGTCTTCTCAAGCCTCTCAGTCCATCTCTTTCAAGATTTCTTACTCGATCTCTACTTATACCTAGTACCCTTCCTATACCTGTAAGAGACATTGGCTCATCACCATCCATTCCGTATCTCATTCTTAAAACTCTACATTGCAGATCAGGCAATTGGTGTAAAAGGGAATGGAGGTCGCCTCTCATGCAATCCATTTCTATTTGTTCGTCTGGCAAATCTTCACCCCCTGCTAGTAAATCTAATAAAACAGTATCTTCACCATCACCAACTTTGGTTTCAAGACTAACTGGTTGACCAGCTTTACACATTAAGTCTTTAACATCATCTTCGGGAAGCTCTACGTATTTAGCAAGTTCACTTACAGTTGGCGTTCTAGACATCTCTTGACTGAGCTCTCTTTGACCTTTTTTTAACTTATTTAGCATTTCGGTTATGTGAATTGGTAACCTTATCGCTCGACTCTTTTCAGCTATTGCCCTTGTTATACCTTGTCTAATCCACCAATATGCATATGTTGAAAACTTGTAACCTCTGGCTGGATCAAATTTTTCAACTCCTCTAACCAGTCCTATAGTTCCCTCCTGAATTAAATCTAAAAGTTCCATATTCCTTTTGGTATATTTTTTTGCAACGCTTACCACCAATCTTAAGTTAGCTGCAACCATTCTTTCTTTAGCTCTCTGTCCAGCTCTTAATCTTTTTTTAATTATGGAAGAAGATAAGTTTAATTTAGTCGATAATTCATCAATACCAGGCTTATCTCCTGTTAATTCAATAATTTCCAATTCTGCTCTTTCAACTTCCATGTACTCTTGAACTTGTCGGCCTAGAGTAATTTCCTGCTCATGCGATAGCAATGGGACTCTTCCTATATCCCTCAAGTATGACCTGACAAGATCTACATCATTACTAGCTTTTATACTTGAAATTGAAGTTAGTTTATTTTCGCTTATTATTTCTGAAGACATGAAAAATTAATGATGTTTTGTAAACAATACCATTAAGAAATGTAAAGTTAAACAAAAAAATCCACATTTTTACAAAAATGAGAATAATTACCTAGTGAATTTAGGCTAATGAAGAGCTTAAAAGCCATTTTGCCGTACTGAGATAAATAAATACACCAGCAATATCTGTGACAGTTGTAATGAAAGGTGAGGACATTAGGGCAGGATCTAATTTCATTCTGTCAAACAACAAAGGGAGTATAGCTCCTGTTGTAGCGGCTAAAGTTGTAATAGATATTAAACTTATTCCGACCGCAGAAGCTATTAATGGCCCTTCTCCTTGCCACCAAGCGAAGGGAAATACTACAAGCATCATAAAAACGCCTAGAAGAGCACCCGTTATTGCCTCCTTAACTACTGCCTTGATTGCACCAAGAGACTTCAACTTTTGAGTACTTAGACCTCTAATAACAACCGTTGAACTTTGAGCCCCAACATTTCCACCAGTACCTATAAGAAGTGGAATAAATGCAGCCAGTAAAACTATTTCTTTTAATATTTGATCATTCATGGCTATAACTTTTGTCGTTAAACCATTTGCCAAAACTAAAATTAATAACCATAAAATTCTTCTTCGAGCAATCGTAAACAAACTACTTTGGAAATAATCATCTTCATCTCCGGATTGTACTGCGCCTGCAGCATAAATATCTCTTGTTGCTTCTTGCTCTATAACATCAATTAAATCATCGACAGTTACTATCCCTACAAGTCTTTTTTCCTTATCAACAACTGGAAGAGCTAAAAAATCATATCTTTGTATTGCTCTAGCAACTTCTTCTTGATTCGTATTAGTAGAAATATTTACTACATCTCTTGTCATAACGTCTCCAATTGGCTTAGAAGGATCAGCAGTTACAAGGTCTCTTAAAGAGAGAATACCAGTTAAATGTCTTTCTTTATCTGTAACATATAAGCTATAAATAGTTTCAGTGAATGGGGCTCTTTTTCTAACTAGAGAAAGAGCTTCTTCTGCTGTTTGCATCTCTTTGAGGTCTATAAATTCAGTTGTCATTAATCTTCCAGCAGTTTCGGGCTCATATCCAAGTAATTCAGCCGTCACTTTCCTTTCACCAGGACTAAGAGCTGATAAAAGTTTTCGTACAACTTTTGCAGGTAATTCATCAAAAAGTTGAACCCTATCGTCAGGAGACATTTTTTCAACGATTTCTAAAACTTCTCCTGAACGAAGTCTTTCTAATAAAGTTTGCTGAACTACTGGATCTAAATATTCATAAACCTCGATTGCCTCATTTTTCTTTAATAATCGAAATGCTATTGCCTGCAGTATTAGTGGAATGCTTCCAATAGCATCTGCAATATCAACAGGCTGGGAAGGCTCTAATAGTAATTTTGCCTCATCATAATTTCCAGCGATGAGCAATTCCTCAAGTTGAATGGTAATATTTTTTCTTGTATTTAAATCTGAAGATAACGATGTAACTATTTCAAGATTATTTTCATTCATAAATATGATCCCTTATCAAAGAACAACACCATTATATGAAATCTAAGTAATTTTTCTACTTATCCAGAACCCGAAAAGCATTGTGAATAAATTTAAAATAATGATTAAATTAAAAAAAATTATAAATTTTATCCAATCCCCTTGATTTAAAATTTTGTACAAAAAATATATAAATCCGCTAAAGGACGTAAAGCAAGAAAAAAAACCACTCA
Source organism: uncultured Prochlorococcus sp. (assembly GCA_902615165.1). Next base: position 4,197 of record CACMNZ010000017.1, on the reverse strand, counting down.
ATAAAATTTTTTCAGTTGAATAACTAAATCTTTTACTTATCAAAAAACCAACTAAAAATGACCCTATTATTGAAATTAAAAAATTATTATTTATGGTTAATCTTAAATAAGTACCTAAGTAAGCAGCTAAAAGTATATGGATAATATTACTTATTTTCATTTCAAAAAAACTGAATAAGAAAATAACCTAAATAAAAGAAAAGGAATGAAAAAATTATCACTTCAATATAATGGAAAAATAAACGCAAGAATTTTCTCTTTTTAAATAGGATAAATAGTTGATATATAAATGAAGAAAATGTACTAAAACTTCCTAAAAAACCACTATAAAATAAAACTAATATTTCGTTATTAATAAAATTTAAAGCTACTAGAATTCCTAAAAAAAAAGATGATAAAAAATTTACTATTGAAGTATTTTGAATATCAAAACATAGACTTTTTTTTAAATGATTTTGTATGAATATTCTTAATATTAGACCAAAAGTACTGCCTAGTAAAATTAGGCTTATTGAAATAAAATCCAAAATTTAGATTTTTATCCAGCCTTTTAAAATCTTATTAGGATCATCTAAAAATTTATTAGAAGCTAATTCAACCCTAACCCAAGTTTCACTTTTGCTGACTTTCCAATTACGTAATACTGATAAAGTTGTTCCTACATCAAGAACTAATAATTCCTTAGCATAAATTTCAGGACAAGAATAAAGAGAAGTATTGGAACTCAAAATAATTTCATTTTTATTATTAGGGAAATTATTTTGATTTAAACTTTTTTGGATCCCGCCGGCTGGTAATGTAATTGGAGCAATTAATGCAAAAGTAATTAAACAAAAATTTTTAAGAACATTATTAATCATATGTCTAAAGTTGCCATATCTAAATTGCTACTATGAGTTTCAATAAATTCTCTTCTAGGTGCAACTTTATCTCCCATTAATATATTAAATATTCTGTCAGCTTCAAACGCATCTTCTATTTCAACCCTTTTCATCATCCTCGTTTGTGGATTCATAGTTGTATCCCATAATTGTTTTGGCATCATCTCACCTAACCCCTTAAATCTTTGGATATTATAGTTTGCGTTTTCTCCAAAACCTTGAATTGTATCCTTTAATTGATTCTCGTTATAACAGTAATTATGATTTTTACCTCTTTCAACTTTATAAAGAGGGGGACAAGCAATATATATGAAACCTTTCTCAACAAGTTCCCTTTGATATCTGTAAAAAAATGTCAGCAATAAAGTTCTTATATGAGCACCGTCAACATCAGCATCCGTCATAATTACAACCCTATGATATCTCAAAGAACTCTCGTCGAACTCCTCTCCTTTTATTCCTAATCCTAGAGCTGTTATTAATGACTGTATTTCTGTGTTTTTATATATTTTAGTATCGTCAGTTTTTTCAATATTAAGAATTTTACCCCTAAGAGGCAAAATAGCCTGAAAATTTCTATCTCGTCCTTGCTTTGCGGAGCCACCAGCTGAATCTCCTTCAACTATATAAATTTCTGATTCTGAGGGGTCTCTAGAACTACAATCTGCTAATTTGCCCGGTAAAGTAGAACTTTCTAAAACACTTTTTCTTCTTACTAATTCTCTAGCCCTTCTCGCAGCTTCTGCTGCATTAAATGATTGAATTGCTTTTTCAAGAATCAAGTCCAAAATTCCAGGATTGAATTCCATATATTTTGTTAGAGACTCCCCAATGAGAGAATCCACAATTCCTCTTACTTCAGTATTTCCTAATTTTGTTTTTGTTTGCCCTTCAAATTCGGGATCTGGAACTTTTACCGATAGAACAACAGTCAAGCCCTCTCTAATATTTTCTCCAGCTAAATTTTTTTCAATATCTTTTCTTTTTCCTCTCTTTTTTGCAAGATTATTGAAAGTTCTTGTCAAAACGGTTTTTAGGCCTTCAATATGAGTTCCTCCATCAATAGTTCTAATATTATTTGCAAATCCCAAAATATTATCTGAATATACATCTGAACACCATTGCAAAGCTGCTTCTACATATACATTTTCTTTCTGTGAGTCAACATAAATTATTTCAGGATGAATAGACTCTTTTTCAGCATTCATGTATTCAACATATTCTTTAATACCTCCTTGATATAAGTAAATTTCCTCTTTAAAAGAACCATCTGATAATTGATTTCTTTCATCTCTAAAAACAATTTTTACTCCGCCATTAAGATAAGCGAGTTCTCTTAATCTAGATGAAAGAAGAGCATATTCAAATTCAATTCCTCCAGAAAAAATCGTTTTATCAGGTTTAAAGCAAATAGTTGTTCCTTTCTTAAATGGTTTGCCAGTCTGCTTTTTAGTTTGCAATTCACCCTTTGATAGACCTTTTTCAAATTTTTGATTAAATTCCTGACCATCCCTATAAACAGTTACATTAACCCATTCGCTCAAAGCGTTAACTACAGATATTCCTACTCCATGCAAACCCCCTGAAACTTTATAACCACCACTTCCAAATTTACCTCCTGCGTGAAGAACAGTTAATACAGTTTCTAATGCACTTTTACCTGTTCTTGGATGAATATCTGTTGGAATACCTCGTCCATTATCAGAAATTAAAGCAGATCCGTCTGCTCGCAGAACAATTTCAATGTGATCACAATGTCCTGCTAGTGCTTCATCAACAGAGTTATCAACTACCTCATATACTAAATGGTGTAATCCCCTAGGCCCTGTTGAACCAATATACATTCCAGGGCGTTTACGAACTGGTTCTAACCCTTCTAAAACCTGAATCTGTTCCGCACCATAATCATTTGAGATTTTATTAGATCTTTTGTCCTCACTCATTTAATATAAAAAAAATATTAAACTTTTAAAATGTTATTTTTAAAAGGTCTTTCATTAAACTTACCACCGCAATAAGATAAAGGCTCGAAATCAATGAAAAATTTATCACTTTAATTATATAGCTAATATTTTTTTCTTCAGAAATTCATATGTCTACATATCAACCTCATGTAATAATTTTAATTGGACCTACTGCAAGTGGCAAAACAGAATTAGCTATTGAAATTGCAGAATATTTTAAAACTCATATTCACAATATCGATTCAAGGCAAATTTATAAGTTTATGGATATTGGAACAGCCAAACCATCTAAAAAACAACAAAAAAAAATCAAGCATTTTTTAATTGATATTGAGGAGCCAATCCATCCAATTAATGTAAAACAATTCCAAGAAATTGCTCAAAAATCAATACAAACAGAGATTCAACAAAAGAACCTACCTTTTCTAGTTGGAGGGAGTGGATTGTATATGAACTCAATAACGAAAGGGTTTTTTGTACCAGATGTCCCTCCTCAAAAAGATTTAAGAAGACAATTAGAAGCACTTGGTCAGAAACAATGTTGGGACTTATTGAAAAATTGTGATCCATTATCAACAAAAAAAATTAATTTTGCTGACCACATTAGAACAATAAGAGCTTTAGAAGTTTTCTACGTAACAGGTAAACCTTTTTCAACTCTGAAAGTTCAAAAACCGCCTGACTGGCAAATATTAGAACTTGGATTAGATAGAGAAAATTTAAAAGAAAGAATTTTACACAGAACAAAAATTATGTTTCTATCTGGAATTCTTGAAGAGACAAATTATCTTATCACTAAATACGGATTTGACTTGCCAATATTAGAAACCATTGGTTATCGAGAAGCTAGGGATGTTTTAAATAACTATTCAACAATTGATAAAGCGATCGAATTAACTACGATGAAAACGATTCAATTTGCAAAAAGACAAAAAACTTGGTTTCGTAATAAAAATAATCCTCTTTGGCTTAATAACAAAAACCCACTAAAAGATGCAATAATTAAAATAGAGTCTTTTTTAAGTTAACTTTATAAAAATAGATTTTGTTCATCATCCAACCAAATTATTAAATTAACTGAATGCCCCCACGCCCACGCTTTGATCGCCGAGCTCCTGTAAGAGAGCTACCAAATATAAATGAAAGGATAAAATACCCTCAATTGAGAGTTGTTGATTCAGATGGAAAACAATTAGGTGTTATAGATAGATTAAAAGCATTAGAAATAGCAAATCAAAGAGAACTTGATTTAGTTTTGGTGAGCGAAAAAGCAAATCCTCCTGTTTGTAGAATAATGGACTATGGAAAATATAAATTTGAACAAGAAAAAAAAGCTAAAGAAGCAAGGAAAA
>CACMNZ010000016.1 GCA_902615165.1 uncultured Prochlorococcus sp. | reverse complement strand
GGCGGACTTGAACCATTTATTCATGAATTATTACGCATGAATATTTCTTCTAAAGAACCTATTGAATAAATAATGAAAAATAAAAACGAAAATATAGAAAAAAAAGTTGCTCCTCCAAGCTTTATAAAGCTTGCTATGCGAAATATGGTAAGGAAGGGTTCAAAAAGTATTTCTCATTTTTCAATAACCTTTCTAGTTTTAATTGGGATATTAATACTTGTAGCCACAATAGGTAAGCCTAATATTCCTGTATAAGAATGTATGACAGAAAAAATTATTTCTGAAATAAATTTAGATTTGGTTTTTAAATGTAATGAATTTTCTCAATTTTCAAATAAGTTAAAAGATTCTAAAAATAATCTTATTTTTGAATCTAATTTTTGGGAGAAAGTTTTTTTATCTTGGATAAAAATAATATTAAAAAAAGATGATTATAAATTGCCAAATTTCATTTTTGAAAAAAAATCTTTTTCATTAGGCTTACAGATAATATCTAATCAAGAAATTGCTTTTATGAATCAGAAGTGGATGCAAAAAAATGGACCAACTGATGTTCTATCTTTTCCAATCATTTCTGATGAATCTCTAAATAATTTAGATCATGTAGAGTTGGGAGATATATTTATATCATTAGAGATCGCAGTTGAGCAATCTTATGAATATGGACATTCAGTCTATAAAGAAATGCTCTGGTTGGCTAGTCATGGATTTTTACATCTTTTAGGATGGGAACATAATAATGATCTTGATTTAGAAAATATGTTAAATTTTCAGGAATATTTAATAAAAAAATTAGATTAAAAATGTATGGACAAAAAAATAAACTCTCTAAAAAATAGAAGAGAAGTATATAAAACTTCTAGCAATGTATTAAAAAGTTTTAAGTATGCTTTTAGTGGAATTAGTTACGTATTAAAAACTTCAAGAAATTTTAAAATTCAATTAATTTTTGCAGTTTCAATTTTAATGATTGGTTTTTTACTGCAAATTAGTCAAAGTAATTATGTAATTTTGATTGCCACAATTATGTCTGTTTTAATATTAGAAATATTAAACACATCTATTGAATCAATAGTTGATTTAGTAGTGAAAAAAGAATTTAGTAGTCTCGCTAAAATTTCAAAAGATGCTTCTGCAGGAGCAGTATTATTAGCTTCCATTAATTCTGTTATTATTGCTGTATATATTTTTGTTCCTAAAATTAAGTTTTTATTTGAATCTATATAAATATGTTTCTTGTTATTGATAATTACGATAGTTTTACATATAACCTTGTTCAATATTTAGGAGAACTTTCTGTTGAGCATGAAATAACTAGAGAATTAATAGTTAAAAGAAATGATGAAATTACTTTAGATGAAATTATCAAACTAAATCCTGGTGGCATCCTATTATCCCCAGGTCCTGGTAATCCAGATCAATCTGGAATTTGTCTGCCAATACTAAAAAAATTATCTAAAAATATTCCGACATTAGGAGTTTGTTTAGGGCATCAAGCTTTGGCCCAAGCTTTTGGAGGTAAGGTTATAGTTGGGAAAGAACTTATGCATGGTAAGACATCCAAAATATTCCACAATCAAAAAGGTTTGTTTGAAGATATCGAGACTCCATTTGTCGCGACTAGATATCATAGTCTTATAGTTGATTCAACTTCATTACCATCTTGTTTCGATATAACCGCGACTTTAGGAGATTCAACTATTATGGCTATTTCTCACAAAGAATATAAGCATTTACATGGAGTACAGTTTCATCCTGAAAGTGTATTGACACAATTTGGTCATAAATTAATTAGTAATTTTCTAAAAATGGCTGAACAAAAGTAAAATATAAAAAAAATAAAAATATGATTTCTCAAATTAAAAACATTTTCTTTTTTATATTATTTAGCTCTTTTTTACCTACCTCATTATTGGCAAGGAATTTAGTAATAAAAAGTCTGGGACATAGTAGTTTCTTAATTAATAGTGCTGAAAAATCGATTCTTATAAATCCCTTTAAAGCAATAGGTTGTGCAAGCAATTTAAAAGAGCCAAATGAAGTCAATGCAGATTTTATTTTGGCTAGTTCTAGGCTTCCAGATGAAGGATATAACCCTAATAATCAATTAATGTTTGTAGAGCCAGGTATCTATCAATTTGAGGATATTTTATTAAATGGAATTTCCGTCCCACATGACAGAGTAGATGGAAGAAGATTTGGGATGGCAACTGTCTGGAGTTGGGAGCAGAATGATCTTAAAATTGTTCATATGGGAGGCGCTGCTGGTGATATTGATATAAATAGTCAAATTATTTTGTCTCGCCCAGATATCTTATTTATTTCAATTGGAGGAGGAATAAAATCTTACGATGGGGAAGAAGCCTCAAGAATAGTTAAGATCTTAAAACCAAATGTAGTTATTCCTGTTCACTTTGCCCGCGACAAAAAAATTAATAAAGAATGTGATTTCTCAAATGCTGATTTGTTTATCGAAAATATGAAAAATTTTAAAGTAAAATATATTGGAAAAGATTTTCAAATAAAAACTAAAAGAATCGATCAAAATACAATTTATATTTTTGGTAATTAATTTATTAAATCTAAGACCTTATAATTGTCCCAGAAAAAAATCATTTGTTCTCTTGTTCCAATACTAACCCTTATTGACTCACCAATATCTTTTTTGTTTTCCATACTTCTGATAAGAATACCTTTTTCTCTCATCTGTTGTATTAAAATTTTAGGATCTTTTTTGGGCCAAAGTAAGAAATAATTACCACCACTAAAATGAGTTCTGATTTTTGTTGATTTAAATTTATTTAAAATCCATTCTCTTGCTTTGTTTACTTCTAAAACATAATTATCAATATATGATTTGTCTTTAAGTGCTGCTAATGCTGCAGTTATAGCAAAGCTATTTACATCATATGGTCCTGTAACTTTATTAATGTAATTAATTAAATTTTTATTGCCAAAAGTAAAACCTATTCTTAAACCAGCTAAACCAGCTGTTTTTGATAGAGATTGGATTATTAGTATATTGTTAATTTTTTCAAAATCTATCGATTCAAGAAGACTATCTCCATTAAATTTTTCATATAGTTCATCAACAATTATCAAGGAATCGTTTTTGATATTTGCTAAGTTAATTATCTCTTGAGCACTTAAAACTGTTCCTGTGGGATTATTTGGATTACAAATAAATATTAATTTTGGATTATACTTTATGATTTTTTCACTAAATTCTTCGATGGGAAATAGAAAATTTTCTCCAATGTAAGAACAAGTTATTTTCTTCATGCCTCTCATTTCTGAACAAGGAGAATAGTAACCAAAAGTTGGATTCGTGGTTAGAAATATTTGATCTTTTTCTCCAAAGCAATTGAAGATTGCATTTATTGCTGCGTCTGCTCCATTGAAAATTCCTATTTCGTTATTATCAAATTTTCTTGAATCAAGATATTTATCACATAAAAATTTTTTTAATACATTATATTCTGGATATATTGAAATCTCATTTAATTTTATCTCTTGTAATGACTCGAAAACTTTAGGACTTGGACCTAGAGTATTTTCATTAAAGTCTAAGCGGAGTAAATTTCTTCTATTTTCTAAAGGTGCAGAGTAAGACTGCATATTTATTATTTCTTCTCTTGGTCTTGGGAAAAGATTATTTAATTGATCAAAATCATTCATTACATTCTTTCTAAAGTTTCAATTCCTAGAAGCTCTAAACTTAATTTTAGTGTTTTTGCAGTTAGATCACATAAATTCAGTCTAGAAATTTTTATATATTTTTCTTCTTTGAGTATTGGAACTTGATCATAGAATCTATTAAAAGTCTGACATAGCTCAAACAGATAATTGCATAATCTATTAGGCATTAAGTCTCTTTCAATAGATATTATGACTTCATCGAACTTAAGTAATTTTCTGATAAGTTTCCACTCAGATTTATGTTCATAATTTGTATATTGAAAATCTTTAGAGTCATAAACAAAATCGTTTTTTCTTTTAATTCCTGCAATTCTTACAAGTGTATATAACAAATAAGGAGCCGTATTACCATTTAGGGAAAGCATTTTATCAAAACTAAATTGATAATTCGTAATCCTATTTTGGCTTAAATCTGCATACTTAACAGCTCCTAATCCAATTATTCTTGAAGTATTTGCAATAAAATCTTCTGTCTCATAACGATTTTCATCTTCTAATCTTTTTAATAAATCTTCTTTTGCTCTTCTAACTGCTTCTTTTAATAAATCTTTTAAACGTATTGTTTCACCTTCCCTTGTTTTTAGTTTTTTGCCATCAATTCCTTGAACTAAACCAAAAGGGACATGGTCAACTTGGCAATTGTCTGGAATCCATTTTGCTTTTTTTGCAACTTGAAAAACTCCAGCAAAATGATTTGCTTGTCCATGATCGGTTACATAAATAATTCTCGAAGCATCATCACCATCAGGAGCTTTATTAAATCTGTATCTTATAGCAGCTAGATCTGTTGTGGCATAGTTAAAACCTCCATCTTTTTTTTGAATAATTAGTGGTAAAGGTTTGCCTTCTTTATTAGTCATCCCATCTAAAAATACACATTTTGCTCCTTGATCTTCTACTAATAATTTTTTTAAATTCAAATCCTCAATAACTGATTTTAAGAAGGGATTATAAAAAGATTCACCTCTTTCTTCTATTTTTATTTTTAAATTTTTATAGATTTCATCAAATTCTTTTCTAGATTGATCACATAATAATTTCCAAGCTTTAATCGATTTAATATCTCCACTTTGTAACTTAACTACTTCCTCTCTAGATCTTTTTTGGAATTCATATTCATTATCAAATCTTTTTTTTGATTCTTTATAAAATTCAACTAAATCACTTATTTTAATTTTGCCTATCTCCTCTAAATCATTTGAATATAAATCTTTGAGCTGAGTAATAAGCATTCCAAATTGTGTACCCCAATCGCCAACATGATTTAGTCTTAAAACTTGATAACCTCTTAACTCGAAAATTCTGGATATTGAATCTCCTATTATTGTTGATCTTAAATGCCCTACATGCATTTCTTTAGCAATATTAGGACTAGAAAAATCTACAATGACTTTATTTGATAAGCCAATACCTAAATCTTTTTTAATTTGAGGTACTCCACCCCTTTGGCATTGCATATTTGATTTAATTTCATTTATTAGAACTTCTTCTTTTAATTTAATATTTATAAATCCAGGCCCAGCTATTTCTAGACTCTTACATAATTTTGCTATGCTTTTATTTTTATTTAAAAGGTTAATAAAATCATTAGAAATATCTCTTGGGTTCTTTTTATATATTTTAGATAAACTTAAACAAACATTACATTGATAATCACCAAATTCCTCTTTTGATGATTGTGTAATTAAATTTTTTCTAAGAATTTCGAATTCTCTTTCTTTATCATTTTTTTTAAGACTATCTAAAAGAGTTTGTTCGAAGTTATTTGTTAATTCTTTAAAAATGATTAGCATTATTTATTCAATTATTTATCTATATGATTAATTAATATAACGCATACTTAAATCAATCCAATCACTTTTGGTAATAGAAGAACTTGTTGAAATCAAATCAATACCTTTTATTAGATATTTACTAATTTCTTCAGGGTTTATTCCAGAAACTTCTATTATTAAATTTTTATTGACTTCTTTTTTTAAGCTATTAGTTGATAAATCTCTTAATTCTTGAATGCTTTTTTTGATTGTTTCAGGACTAAGTTCATCTAATAAAACACTATCTGCTCCTGCTAATACTGCTTCTTTTGCCTGTTCGATATTTTCAGCTTCAATTATGATATGAGTTGTAAAAGGAGAATTTAGGCGAATTTTTTGTACTGCATTCTTAAGATTATCTGTCCATGCAATATGATTTTCTTTGATCATAGCAGCATCGTATAATCCCATTCTATGATTCACCCCACCTCCGCATTTGAATGCATATTTTTCAAATATTCTTAAGCCAGGAGTAGTTTTCCTAGTATCTGCTAATTTTATATTTGTACCTTCTAATTTATCTATAAGATTCTTTGTATATGTTGATATTCCAGATAAATGCATTGCTATATTTAAGCTTATCCTTTCACTAGTGAGTAAACTTTTTGAAGGTCCATATAATTCTAAGAGTTTTTGATCTTTAATAAATTTATCTCCATCAGAGATATTAAATTTTGGAATAATTTTTAAATCAATTTTTTTATAAATTTCTTTTATGATATCAACCCCACAAAATATACCCTCTTCTTTTGCAATCCAGTATGCATTACCATTCTTTTCCGTAATAGAAGGACTTGTAAGATCTCCCTTACCTATATCTTCATCGATCCAATAATCAATGATCTTACTTATTATTGGAGTATTTAAATCCACTAAACTAAAAAATAATTAATTAATAAAATTCAACTGAAGTTAAAGAATCAACTATATATCACTATGTAATTTAACTCAAATTTATTTACCAATACAAAACTTAGAAAAAATATTATCTAGAAGTTCTTCTGTTAATTCTTGACCAGTTATTTTAGATAAGTTTTGAATTCCATCTCTCAGTTCTATTGATAACAAATCAAATGGCAATTTATTTTCAATTATTTCATCAGTATCATTTAAATTAGATAGGCAAGCAGACAAATTTGTTAGATGTCTTTCGTTTAAAAATATATTGATATTTTCTACTTGTTTCAATCCGCATTTTTTTATGATTGTGTTGATTAATAATCTTTCACCATCATTATTCTTAATGCTCATAAGAATTGTGTTTTTTAACTCATTTGAATTAATATTTTTGCAATCAATTAAATCTTTTTTATTGCCTAAAATAGTAATTAATTTTTCTTTAGGGATTTCTTTTATTATTTTTTTGTCTTCTTCATTAAATCCTTCTTCAAGACTATAAATATAAATTATAAAATCTGACTCTTTAATTTTTCCAAAACTTTTTTTAATTCCAATACTTTCAACTTGTTCATGAGTTTCTCTTATGCCAGCAGTATCAATTATTTTCATTGGAATATCATTAATAGTTAAATTAACTTCAATTACATCTCTAGTTGTTCCAGGAATATTAGTTACGATTGCTTTCTCTTTTTTTGCAAGCAAATTTAGTAAAGAGCTTTTACCAACATTTGTTTTACCTATAAGCGCAATGGATATTCCATTGTGAATATATGAATTTCTTTTTGCATTTTCTATTAGTAATTTTATTTTTTCTTTTACTTTTTTTATGTTTTTAAGATATTTGGTGTAATTAAAATCTGTGAAGTCTTCTTCAAAATCAACTCTCGCTTCTATTTCGCAAAGTTGATTTATAAGGTCATTTTTAATATCATTAATTTTTTTCTTTATTTCTCCTTGAACCCCACTAAAAGCTAACTCTGCTGATCTGGTACTGCTTGCATTAATTAATTGATTAATCGACTCAGCTTGAGTAAGGTCTATTTTCCCATTAAGAAAAGCTCTTTGACTAAATTCTCCTGGGTTTGCAAGTCTAACTCTAGAATTACTAGATAATAATATCTTTAAAACTTTGTTTACTATGATAATTCCGCCATGGCAATGAAGTTCAACCACATCTTCTCCTGTGAAGCTATTTGGGGATTTCATCACTAAAATTAAAACCTCATCTATAAATTTATTTTGTTTATTTTCCTTAATAAAACCACGAAAAACTCTATGTGATTTCCATGCATATTTAGATTTAGTTTGAACAATCTTTTTGCAAGAATTTATTGCGTCTTTCCCTGATACTCTTATTATCGCAACTCCTCCCTTCCCAATACTTATAGCTGAAGCAATTGCGGCTATCGTATCCTCTGTAGTAACTATCGAATCCATCTCTCGCTTTGTTATGGATAATTAAGTAAGATTATCAAGAATTTTGAAATTTTCTTTCTGAATGAGATTTAAAAGAGATATAACCTATAAGAAAATTCTATCATTATTTAGGAGTCAGAATGGAAGTCCTTTCTTTAATGCTAAAGGTTTAGCTATAGGGGTATTTAGTGGTTGCTTTCCATTTTTTGGTTTTCAGACTTTAATGGGAGTATTTTTTGCGAAAATAGCTAAGGGAAATATTGTTTTAGCTGCAATTGGTACCTGGATCAGCAACCCTTTTACTTATATTCCACTTTATTATTTTAACTATAAAGTTGGTTCGATTTTTTTAAATAATCCTTCTAATAAAATTCTTGAAAAAAGTTTAGTTATTGATGACTTATGGAAACAAGGTAGAATTTTTTCCTTAAAATTACTCTTAGGTTCATCTTGTGTAGGCATTTTATTAGCTTTGATTTGCGGCAGTATTGTTTTCTTTATCTACAAGATAAAAAGTAAAAGATAGATTGATCTGATTTTAAAATTAACTTTGTCCAACTCTGGCAATATCTAAAACATCTGCCATTGATTTAATTTGTTCAATTGTTTTGTGAAGTTGATTATAACTTTCAAGACCTACACAAAGATTTATAATAGCTGGTTTACCATAAGCAGTTTTAACATTGGCATCACTAACGTTTATACCTTTATCAGATAATCGCATAAGAATATCTTTAAGAACTCCAACTCGATCAATTACTTCTATTCGTAGCTGAATTGGAAACTTATTATCGCCAGTTTTATTATCTTGATTCCAACCGACAGGTAATCTTCTCTCTATTGGAATTGGTATTATATTTTCACAATCTTCCTTATGTATAGTTATCCCATGGTTGCCGAGCGACACAGTTCCGATAATATCCTCGCCTGGGAGTGGGGAACAGCATTTACCTATTCTGTAATCAAGACCTTCTATCCCGGAAATTGGTGATTTAGCTGCTGTATTAGATTGATTAGTGGATAAATTATTATTACTTTTAAGAGATTTTGCTATTTCAGAGTCAGAATCATTTTTTACATCTTCTGTCTGTAATTTTATTTCTTCTCTTAGTCTGTTTAATACTTGATGCAAAGTTAAACCACCAAAACCAAGAGATGCAAGAAGGTCTTCAGTAGTTTTTAAATTGCATCGATTTGCAACTTTTTTCATGGCTTCACTAGAAAGTAATGCTTCAAAACCGTCTCTACCTACTTCTTTTTCAAGTAAATCTCTACCTCTTTTAATCGTTTCATCACGATGGCTTTTCTTATACCATTGGCGAATTCTATTTTTAGCAGTTGGCGTAACTACAAAGTTCAGCCAATCCAAGCTTGGAGTAGCATTATTACTTGTCAAAATTTCTATGAAGTCACCATTTTGAAGTGGTGTAGATAATGGAGAAAGCTTTTCATTAATTCTTATTCCATTACAGTGATTTCCAACTTCAGAATGGATTCTGTAGGCGAAATCTATCGCGGTAGATCCTTTCCTTAAACCAACAACATCTCCTTTTGGAGTTATTACAAATACTTCTTCATCAAATAAATCTTCTTTAATTGAAGCTAAATAATCATTATGATCCCTTTCATTACCTTCTTGTTGCCATTCTACTAATTGTCTTAGCCAATTAAATCTCTCGGCATTACTTTTAGCAGGAGAACCACCCTCTTTATATTGCCAATGAGCGGCAATACCATATTCAGCAATTTGATGCATCGAAGTAGTTCTAATTTGAACTTCAATAGGTCGATGTCTTCCAATCACAGAAGTGTGTAAGGACTGATATCCATTGGGTTTTGGTAATCCTATATAGTCTTTAAATCTACCTGGAATTGGTTTGAAAGTATCATGAACAACTGCTAAAGCTCTATAACAACTATCTGAATTGTCCACGATAATTCTTAGGGCAGCAACATCATAAATCTCGTGAAAATGCTTTTGTTGTCTTTCCATTTTGCTCCAGATGCCATAAAGATGTTTTGGCCTTCCTGTTATTTCAAAATTTTTCAAACCCGCTGAATTCAAGTTTTCCTTCATAAGATTCAAAGTTACTTTTAATCTTTTTTCTCTATCACTTCTTTTAACGGCGATTTGATCTTTAAGATCTAGATATTCTTTAGGCTCTAGGAATTTAAAAGCTAAATCTTCTAATTCCCATTTAAATCTGTTTATTCCTAGTCGATTAGCTAATGGTGCATAAATCTCTCTTGTTTCTCTCGCTATTCTTAGTTTTTTCTCATCATTTAGCCATTCAATTGTTCTCATGTTATGAAGTCGATCTGCAAGTTTAACTAAGACAACTCTGATATCGCTGGCCATAGCCAAAAACATTTTCCTAAGATTTTCAGCTTGTGCTTCAGTCCTGTTGTTAAAGTGAATGCCGCCTAATTTTGTTACACCCTCTACAAGTATTTTTACTTCTAATCCAAAATTTGTTTCTATTTCAGATAAATCAATGCCAGTATCTTCAACTACATCATGTAAAAGGCCTGCAGCAATAACAGATGAACTAGCACCTATTTCTTTAAGGAGATTTGCAACAGCAACCGGGTGGATAATGTATGGCTCGCCGCTCGCACGGAATTGTCCATCATGAGCTTTATAAGCAAGTTTAAAAGCCTTTACTATAAGGTTTTGATTCTCATCATTTTCTTTATTTGATTTTTCAAAATTATGAATATCTTTAAGAAGCCAATTGGGAATGTTTATTTGATAATTCAAAGATTCACTTTCATATTTTTTATTTTCGGGCAAAATAGTTTTGGAAACTTCAATTTCGTTTTTTTCTTTTGAATTTGCAGCTGCTTCGGACATTTTATATTGCTTTAGATGTATTTTATTTATGTCTAGAAAAATTTGCTATAAATCATGGAAAAAAATAAAGAAAAAATTATTGTAGTTAAAGAACTTACTGTTAAATATGGTCTAAAACAGCAACCTATTATCAAAAATTTTAATTTGGAAATAGATAGTGGAGATCATTTGGCCATAATAGGACCTTCTGGATGTGGAAAGACCACTTTTGCAAAAACATTAGTAAATATATTGCCTGCAAAGGCCACTTCTAAAGGGTATCTATCGATTTCTAATGTAGATCCTAGGAAAATAAACAACAAAGATGCACAATTATTTAGAAGAAAGAATTTTGGATTTATTTATCAAGACTCTATAAAAAAACTTAATCCGCTAATGAGAGTTGGGGATCATTTATATGAATTATTTAAAACACATTATCAAACTAAATCATCTTTAGCTATTAAAAAATTAGTAAGAGAAGTTTTTCAAAAAGTCGGAATTGAAGAAAGTAGACTTGATTCTTTCCCACATCAATTTAGCGGCGGAATGAGACAGAGAGTTTCTATAGCAATGGCACTTGCTTTGAAACCTAAATTATTAATAGCTGATGAACCTACAACAAGCTTAGATACCAAAACAAGTTTTGAAATTATGCAAGAAATAATTCATCTATGTAATGAATTTGATACAACTTTAATTTTAATTAGTCATGATATTAATCTTGCAGCAAAGTGGTGTAAAAAAGTTGCAATAATTGCAAAGGGATCGATTGTTGAAAAAGGGAATATATTAGATATTTTTCAATCACCAAAATCAGATATCGGGAAAAAGTTAGTAAATGCTTCAAAAATAGTATTAGAACCAAATACTAAAAATAATGCTCGAGATCAGGTTGTTCTAGAGGTAAATAACCTAAGACATTGGTATAAATTAAATTCTTCAATTTTCATTAATAAATGGAATAAGGCACTAAATGAAGTTAGTTTCAAGTTATATGAGAATGAGACTCTTGGAATAGTTGGTTCTTCAGGGAGTGGTAAAAGTACATTATGTAGGGCTTTAATTGGACTTCTTAAAGTAAGAGGTGGTGAAATCAAAATTTATGATAAAAATCATGCATCGAAAAAAAATAAATCTTTTAAAAAGAACAATAAAGTGCAAATTATTTTTCAAGATCCTTTTTCAAGTTTGAACCCGAAAATGACAATTAAAAGTATTTTGGAAGATATATTTTTTATTCAAAAAATTTCAGATAATAGAAAAATCGAAAAAGAAATAAAATTAATGTTTAGAAATTTGAATCTTCCCTTAAATAATAATTTTTTTAATTCTTATCCTAGCCAATTATCTGGTGGTCAATTGCAAAGAATTTCATTAGCCAGAGCGCTATTGTTGAAACCAAAAATTTTGATTTGTGATGAGAGCGTTAATATGTTGGATGGTTCAGTAAAAATAGAGATTCTTGAATTACTTAGAGTCTTGCAAGAAAAAATGAATTTAACGATTATCTTTATTACTCATGATTTGGGGATTGCTAAAAGATTTTGTGATAGGTTGCTAGTTATGAATCACGGAAAGATAGTTGATGAAGGAGAAAGTTCCACAATATTCACTAAAACTCAAAACACGTATACAAAATCGCTTGTAAATTCCTCTTTGAACCTTATTTAATTTTAAGAACACTTAGTAATTTTTGAAAATCTAATGGTAATTCTGATTCAAATAACATTTCTTTACCATTTATTGGATGTATAAGTCCAAGCTTAATGGCGTGTAAAGCTTGGCCATCTAATTTACATGGTAGTTTTTTACATCTTCCATATAACGGATCACCCACAATTGGATGATTAATGTGAGCGCTATGTACTCTTATTTGATGCGTTCGCCCCGTATCTAGTTTGAAACTCATTAATGAGTAATTGCCGAATCTTTCTTCTAATTTCCAATAGGTACAGGCATACCTTCCTGAAGTTTCTTCAACTACTTTATATTTCAATCTATTTAATTTATCTCTGCCAATGTTTCCCACTATTTGGCCTTCTTCAGAATTCGGTGCTCCATGAATTACTGCAATATATTCGCGTGATGCTATTTTTTCTTTAATTTGTTTCTGGAGATTTACTAATGCCTCTTGGCTTTTTGCAACAACCATACATCCGGAGGTATCTTTATCTAATCTGTGAACAATCCCAGGTCTTAGTTTCCCATTAATTCCAGGTAGATCTTTACAGTGAAAAAGTAATCCATTCACTAAAGTTCCAGATTTGTGTCCAGGGGCTGGATGAACAATTAGTCCTGATTGTTTATTAATTACTATGATGTGCTCGTCTTCAAAAAGGATATTTAAATCCATTTTTTCAGGTTTCAAATAAATAAGAGGTTCTGGAGGAGGCATCCATATTTGAATATTGTCGCCATTTTTTAATGGGGTCTTTGCTTTCGCAGTCTTATAGTTTACAAGTACTAAACCTGAATTTATAAAATGTTGAATTCTTGCTCTACTTTGTTCTGGCCTTTTACTTACCAACCATCTGTCTAGCCTCATAGGAAGAGGTAGCTCATAAATAATTTCTATAAGCTCACCTTCTCCAATGCCGAAAGAATTTTGATTATTTAATTCCATAGTGGGACTTCTAAAGCAATTTTACCCAGCATTTGATTTCTATAATCTTCCAATAACTTATGAGACATTCTCCTTTTATCGCCAGAGGTATGTTTTGAAGCTGCTTCGTCGATCCAAGCAGAAGGACTCTTAAAGCCTTTAGTAATATCAACTCCATATCTATTAGATATTTGTTTAACTGAGATATTCGCATTCTTATCTTTGTTGAGAGTGGATATAATTTTGATAAATCCAATTGCGACACTCTCTATTTCATAAGCAGCTTCTCCAATATCGTCACACAGTGCAAGATTAAGTGCTGATTTTTGATCTTCTAAATTTGGAGGTATAACACCAGGAGCATCTAGCAGATCTATACCACTTTCTAATTTTATCCATCTTAAATTACGAGTCACGCCTGCTTTCCTAGCGCTATCTACAACTCTTTTTTTTGCGATTCTATTAATTAATGCCGACTTTCCTACGTTTGGAAAACCAAGTGTAAGGGCTCTAATTGGCCTAATTCGCATTCCTCTAGAGAGTCTTCTATCATCGATTGAAGACCTAGAATCTTTGGCTGACTTACAAATTTCGTTAATCCCTATTCCTCTTTTAGCATCACACCAAAGAGGATATTGATCTTTAGAATTAAACCATTTATTCCAACTATTGATTGTATTCGGGGAGATCATATCTGATCTGTTAATGACAAGAATATGTTTTTTATTATTTATCCATTTATTTAAGTGTGGATGTCCTGTTGACAAAGGAATTCGTGCATCTCTCACTTCGATAACTAAATCTACTTTATTGATAACTTCAGATAATTTCTTTTCTGCTTTTGCGATATGGCCTGGGTACCATTGGATTTTGGGTATGTCCACTTCAATAAATCAAATAAAATTTTGTATTACTTTTAGTTTTTATAAGTTTCAAAAGCATTTACTTCTAAATTTTAGTATAAATTAAATAACTAAAAATTTTTATAATCGTTAATTCTTAAAATTTATTAAGGCATAGGTAACAGTAATTACTTTTTAACCCAATAAGCCCAAATTAACGTTAGGGTCTTGAGATTATAAATATAGCTTGTTTAATGACAAAATTATCTCTTTCCAGTCTTGATAAGACACATTTAGAAGGAAAAAAAGTTCTTGTAAGAGTAGATTTTAATGTTCCATTAAATGAAGACGGTCAAATAACCGACGATACGCGTATTCGTGCAGCGATCCCAACTATTGAATATCTTATTAATCATTCTGCAAAAGTTATTTTAGCTGCTCATTTTGGTAGACCGAAGGGTCAGGTAAATGAAAAAATGAGATTAACTCCAGTAGCAGCAAGATTAAGTGAATTGTTGGGGCAAAATGTTGCTCTTACTAACAGTTGTATTGATGATGAAGCAGTTGCACAATCAAATAGCTTATCTAATGGAGATGTTCTTTTACTTGAGAATGTTCGTTTTTTTGGTGAAGAGGAAAAGAACGACCTGGAGTTTGCTGAAAAATTAGCATCACATGCAGATATGTATGTAAATGATGCTTTCGGTGCTGCTCATAGAGCGCATGCTTCAACTCAGGGTGTTACAAATTATTTAAGTCCCTCAGTAGCTGGATTCCTTTTAGAAAAAGAATTGAAATACCTGCAAGGAGCAGTAGATTCCCCAAATCGTCCATTGGCAGCAATAGTTGGAGGGTCAAAGGTTAGTAGCAAAATAGGAGTACTTGATTCTTTACTAGATAAGTGTGACAAAATCATGATTGGTGGAGGTATGATTTTCACTTTTTATAAAGCTAGAGGTTTAGATGTCGGAAAGAGCCTTGTAGAAGAAGATAAACTCGAGCTTGCTAAAGATTTAGAAGCAAAAGCAAAAGCAAAAGGAGTAGAGTTATTATTACCCACCGATGTTGTTTTGGCTGATGAATTTTCTCCTGATGCCAATAGTAAAATATCTCAAATTGATGCAATTAGTGGTAATTGGATGGGTCTAGATATTGGTCCAGATTCCATTAAAGTTTTTCAGAATGCTCTTGCAGAATGTAAGACAATTATATGGAATGGTCCAATGGGAGTTTTTGAATTTGATAAATTTGCAGATGGTACAAATGCAATAGCTACGACTCTTGCGGACTTAAGTGCTTTTTCTGAAGTTTGTACAATAATTGGTGGTGGAGATTCAGTTGCAGCAGTTGAAAAAGCAGGATTAGCTGAAAAAATGTCTCATATATCTACCGGAGGTGGGGCTAGTTTGGAACTTTTAGAAGGTAAAACTTTACCAGGTGTGGCTGCGTTAAACGACGCTTAGGTTATATCTCATCAACAATATCAATGCTCTTTGTGAAAGTAATCATTCCCTCAGGATGAGCTATGATTCCTGACCAAATTTGCATCCCTGGTTTTGAAGGGGCTCTTGTAATTTTAAAAATCCCTCCAGACGCCAATGGTTCTAATAAAATTTCTTGTTCAAAAAATGAATTAACTTGATGAGGTTTTATAGCTCCAGCAATAATCACTTCTTCAAGAGGCTTATTTAGAATTATATCGATATCGTATTTTGAACCAGTAAGAACTCTATCAGGAATTTTAAAACTAATATCTATTTTTTTATTATCGTTTCTTATTGTGGTGAATAAATTTTTGATAATCCCTTCACTTATTTTTCCATTTACGATTGAAAATAAATAATCAAATTTGGATTCGAGTATATATATTTCTCCGTTAACTATTTTTTCCCCAGAAACTTTTATTCGCAAAATATCTTCATCTGGAATATTAGATTTTAATCTTTTGATCTTCCATTTGCTGTTAGGGAAATCATTAATAATCTTTGAAAATTGTTTTGGAATATTTTGGTTTTCATCATTTCTAAAATTTTTTTTAATAAACTCTAAGTCTCGCTTATTTAATGAGGTTTCTAAATTTCTTATAAAATCAACTT
>CACMNZ010000015.1 GCA_902615165.1 uncultured Prochlorococcus sp. | reverse complement strand
TCAAACTGCTTTAGGTAATATAAAAATTGCAATTGTTAGACCTCTTTTATGTTTCACTACAGCAGCTATCCTGCTTTTAATTAGTAATAACAGTGCATCTCAAGAACAACTAGCAGTGAATGTAATTTCAAGAGTAGGTATATTTAATTTATTCTTAGGCTTCTTATATTTGATTCCAATTGGTTCTTTAGATGGGGGGAATTTATTAAAAAGTATTATTTGGCATTTCTCAGGGAATAAAAATAAAGGAAGAAATTTCCTCAATAAAGTAAATTTATTATTATCTTTTGTGGTTTTATTTTCTGGGATAATTTGTTTATTTAGATTTAACTTTTACTTTGGTTTTATTCTTTCTTTTTTGGGCTTGTTTGGAGTTAATTCTTCAAAATCTGAAAGTCAATTTTTTAAAATTGAAAACATACTAAAATTTAGTAAAGTTTCTGAGATTAAACTAAAGCCTTTGAGGAAAATTGAATACGATTCAAATTTCTCAGAATTTAATAAATTAATAAAAAATAAGAAGGATGTATCGGATAAATATTTTTTTGTTACGAATAATGGTAGGTGGACCGGTTTTGTTGATGAGAATATTTTAAAAACTGTTTCATTAAAAAAATGGGAACGGAACTTTGTTGGAGATTTTATGGAACCAATCGATAGTTTTGAAAGTGTATCTTGTAACGATATATTATGGAAAACTATAGAAAGACTAGAAGCAAAAAGTGAAGGTTTTTTATTGGTTCTCAATAATGCAGATATGCCTTTGGGGATAATAGATAGGTCAAATATTGGAAACTTTGTATTGAATAAATTAGGGTTTAATTTGCCTTCAGAGATTGTTAACAAGTTAAACATTAAAAATCATTATCCCTTAGGAATTGAATTGCCAAGAATAATTAATTCAATGAAACAGAAAGGAGATCTTTAATAATTCTTGTCATTAAAATTTTCTATTTTTTATTATCTATGGCAATATTTTGAAATTTATATTTGATTTATTTTTCACGAATGTATTTCTCAAATGTTTAACTATTTCATCATTTGTTAGCTTTAAATTTACTTTTGGTGGAGCTTCTTCTTTGAATAATTTGAACCACAAATCTCTTGGAGGATTAGTTTGAATTTCTCCATGTTGAAGGAATGCTCCTTTTTTACGAAATTGAGCACTACCTATTCTCTTAAAACCATCCTGATCAACTAAATCAGAAATTAATGAAGTCCCAAAACAATTTTTATTAATGCTTGATTTTCGTAAATTACCATATTGTAAGTTTAGACCTAATTCTCTAAAACTTTTAATTAACCAATTATTAACCATTTCATAGCTTAAGAATTTATAGTAAGTTTTTTTAAATGTTAATGCATATGTTATGCCTCCTGAATGCAGAACAGCACCCCCTCCAGAGGGACGTCTAACAATATTAATTTCCCCATTTGATAATAAATTTTTCCAATGAAGAGGAATTTCCTTTTGGTGATAGCCAATTGAAAGCCAATCCCCAGTCCAATAGTAGAACCTCAATGTGAGAATTATTTCGGGATTCGAAATTGTCTGATCTAAAGAATTTAAATCTAAAGCCATTTGATCAAATCCAGGTAAATTATTTGTTGAAAAAATTAAAGCCTGATTTTCAATTCCCAAAATTAACTTTGTAAGTCTATTTATGATAATTTTCAATAAATTTTTTCTTTCAATTTGTTAATTACGTAACATCATTTTGTAATAGTGTTTCAAATCTTCTCTTTTCGGTGGAGAATATAGAAAATATTTTTTTTACCATGGAGCCAACTCAAACAATAAATCTTATTGCATTAAGCCTCATAGTTGTTATGCATGCAGGAGTTTTAGCATTAAGACTAGGAATTAGTTTAGGTAGGAACTAAAGTCTATTAGAAAATTTAAAATTTATAAGGTAATAATAAAGTAAGACTGAATTGATTTATTCAGTAAAATATTGAGTACTTAATTTGTCAAAATCTTTTTATAAAAATAGTATTTTCATCAAAAAATATTTTGGGTCTGTCTCTATAAAAAGACAACAGAAACAGGATAATTTTGTATCATTGATTTTTTTAATTATAAAAATTAGCTTTTCCCTTTTAGCAATAATAAGCCTGATTAAGCTTGGCTATAGTTCTAAAGTAAGGTTGACCAGATTAACGGAAATTGAAGAATCATTTTTATACGAAAAATATAGATTTAATCTTTTAACTGAAAAGTTTGATGATTTATTCTCTTCTGAAGGTGAGCAAAGATTTATGAAGGATCAGGATCAAATAATTTCTAGGGACATTATCAGAGTAATATGGCGTTGATAAGGATGATCTTGAATCATCCTACTTTTCATTTTTCAATTAACTTTTTTGCTAGTGAGTAAGAACATTAAGGGTTTAGTCCTAATAACAGGAACAACTTCAGGAGTTGGATTAAATACTCTAAAACCTCTTTTAAGATTTGGATGGGAGGTTATAGCAGTTAATCGATCAAATAAGAGAGCTATAAAAATAGCTGAGGAATTCTTGACAAAAGAGGAAGTTGAAAATGTTCACTTTATAGAAATAGATCTCTCTAACTTGAATGATGTGAGAAAAGGTTGTGATGAAATATTAGAAAGATTTAAGAAGCCAATAAATTCTCTTATTTGTAATGCAGCAGTTTATAAACCGAGACTAAAGAGACCTGAAAGGTCTGCTCAGGGGTTTGAAAACTCCATGGCAGTAAATCATTTTGGGCATTTTCTTATGATAAACCTACTTATGGAAAATATTTTATCTTCTGAAAGAGAAATTGTTTTAAATGGCAAATCAACTGTATTCAAGCCAAGAATTACAGTATTGGGTACTGTTACGGCTAATTATTCAGAACTTGGAGGAAGGATTCCCATTCCTGCCCCAGCTGATTTGGGAAATTTATCTGGATTCAAAAATGGTTTTTTATCTCCAATAAGTATGGCGAATGGAAAGAAATTTAAACCTGGTAAGGCTTATAAGGATAGTAAACTTTGCAATATGGTGACCGTTCAGGAATTATCAAAAAGACATCCTGCAGAGAAGATTATTGTAAATTCTCTATATCCTGGATGTGTTGCTGATACAAAACTTTTTAGAGATACACCTTGGTTATTTAGATTCCTTTTCCCGATATTTCAAAAATTCATAACAAAAGGATATGTTTCACAAAGACTGGCAGGAGAGAGAGTCGCTCAAGTGTCAACTTATAAAGAATTCGCTAAACCTTCAGTTCATTGGAGCTGGGGGAATCGTCAGAAAACTGGTAGAAAAGCTTTTTCTCAAAAGTTGTCAAAAAGAATAATTGATGCGAAGACCTCTCAACAAACTTATGATTTAACACGCCAATTAGTTGGATTAGATTAATTTAGTCTAATCAAATCCTAATAAATCAAAAATTTCTCTATCTTTCAGTGGATTACCTTCTAAAGGTTCTACGTTTTCAAGCATATTTTTGGCAAGAGATAAATATTCATTTTGAACTTCAATTACATCTTCAGTAGGTTCCATTTCAAAAATGGTGCATTTTTTTAGTCTTGATCTTCTAATGGCGTCGACATCTTTAAAATGGGCCATAGTTTTTAAACCTGTTCTTTCATTGAATTTATCAATTTGATCTGTTTCTTTTGATCTATTTGCGACTACCCCACCTAATCTGACTTTATAATTTTTTGCTTTTGCTTTAATTGCAGAAACAATTCTATTCATAGCGAATATTGAATCAAAGTCATTAGCAGTAACGATTAGACAATAATTTGCATGTTGCAATGGGGCTGCAAATCCTCCGCAAACGACGTCTCCTAAGACATCAAAAATAACAACGTCAGTATCTTCTAATAAATGATGTTCTTTTAATAGTTTAACTGTCTGGCCGGTTACATAACCCCCGCACCCTGTACCAGCAGGAGGACCTCCACTTTCAACGCACATTACGCCATTAAAACCCTCAAACATGAAATCGGTTGGCCTCAATTCTTCGCTATGAAAATCCACCTCTTCGAGAATATCGATAACTGTAGGAACCATTTTGTGCGTCAAAGTAAAAGTGCTATCGTGCTTCGGATCACATCCAATTTGTAGAACCTTTTTACCTAATTTTGAGAATGCTGCAGAAAGGTTTGATGATGTAGTTGATTTTCCGATGCCACCCTTCCCATAGACGGCAATAACTAAAGCCCCTTCCTCAATATTTATTTTTGGATCTTGCTTTACTTGAACACTTCCTTCTCCATCAAGAGGTCTATTTATAGTACTTGTCATTTAAAGCTTAAAACACATTATTATTTATATTCTTGCAGCGCAAATACACATGAAATATGTTTCTAAACAAATATGTATTTAATTGTATTAAAAGTATGAAATATGTTCTTATAACTGAATTTTTAGGATTAAATCTATTAGATTATGAGTGAAAATACTCATGACTTAATTATATTTTATTAGTAAAAATTAACTGAAATATGCTTTGGCATCGTAAAGAGTTTCATCGCTTATCTCTGGAATTCCTCTCAAGATTGCATATTTTTCAGTATTTGTTTTAACTTTACCTCTTACAAAAAATGGAACTTTTGTTAATTCAGCTCTACCAGATTCAGTCCAGATAATTCCTTCTTTACTATTTTTTTCTTTTTTCTCGTCAGAATTTAAAATTTCATTTGTGTTTGTCGCTGTATGTCCTAAATGGCTTTGATGACCATCAACAAACTCAAAGTCATGTTTGAACATATCAATAAGATGCTCTTCTAAGCCCATCATTAGGGGATGTACCCAGTCATCAAAAATCACATTTGCTCCTTCCCATCCCATTTGAGGGCTGTATCTTGCAGGAACATCTTGAACATGCATTGGAGTACTAATTACTGAGCATGGAATGCCGAGTCTTTTTGCACTATGCCTTTCCATTTGGGTCCCTAAAACAAGTTCAGGGGCAGCCTTTTTCATGGCATCTTCCACTTCTAGATAATTGTTAGTTATCAGGGCTTCTACATTGAGATCTTTTGCAGTAGCTCTTACTTGCCTGGCCATCTCCCTGCTGTATGTTCCAAGACCCACTACTTCAAACCCCAATTCATCCTTTGCAATTTTGGCTGCAGCAATTGCATGTGTTCCATCACCAAAAATAAAAACTCTTTTACCAGTTAGATAATTTGAGTCAACTGATTTTGAGTACCAAGGAAGTTTTGATTTATTTTCTAATTCTTCTTTATTCGTTAAAGGAAGATCTAATTTCTTATGAACTTCATTTATAAATTCAATTGTATTTTTTATTCCAATTGGAATAGTATTCGTATATTCCATTCCAAAGTTCCGTTTAAGCCACTCACATGAAGCTTCAGCAATTTCTTGATAAAGACAGATATTTATTTCAGCATCAATTAGTCTTTCAATATCATCAGGACTAGCACCTAATGGAGCAACTACGTTTGTATCTATTCCTTGTTCCGAAAGTATGCGTTGGATTTCGATTACATCATCTCTACATCTAAATCCTAGTAATGAAGGGCCAAGTATATTAACTTTTGGTCTACGCCCAAATTCCTTCCACCTTAGAGGACTTATTTTCTCTGAATAGTTTACTTTTTCTTTTAAAAGGGTTCTTGTTAGTTGATAAAAGGTTTCTGAGGCTCCCCAATTTTCTTTCTTGCTATAAGCAGGTAATTCAAGATTAACAATCGGCATATCAAATCCCATCCCTTTCGCAAGTGCTCCAGGTTGGTCTTGGATAAGTTCTGCTGTACAACTTTCTCCGACTAAAAGAGTTTTGGGTTTGAATCGTTCAACCGCTTCCTTAATATTTTTCTTCACTAACTCTGCTGTATCGCCTCCAAGGTCTCTAGCCTGAAAAGTTGTGTAAGTTACTGGAGGCCTTTGCCCTCTCCTCTCGATCATTGTAAAGAGAAGATCTGCATATGTATCTCCTTGGGGGGCATGAAGCACATAATGAATGTCTTTCATTGACGAGGCAATTCTCATGGCACCTACATGTGGTGGTCCTTCATACGTCCAAAGAGTTAATTCCATAGTTTTTAATGCGTTACTAAAGTTTTTGAAGTTAGTATTTGATTTCTTTTTAAAGGTTTGGAGAAGAGACCAGCCAAATCTGCAGCTTGATCAATTCCATGAATTGGACTGAATACCATTTCTATTGACCACTTAGTACTAATCCCCTCCGCCTCAAGTGGGTTAGCTAAACCCATGCCACAAACTACTAAGTCTGGATTAGATTCTCTCACTCGATCTAATTGTTTTTCTACATGTTGCCCTTCAACAATTTTTGTATTATCAGGTAATAAATTAATCTCCTCTTTCATTAAATCCTTATTTAGGTAAGGAGTGCCTACCTCTATAAGATCCATTTCGCATTCATTATGTAAGAATCTTGCCAAAGATATCTCTAGTTGCGATTCAGGAAGAAGAAATAATCTTTTTCCCTTAAGTATTTCTTTGTGTGAATCAAGAGCAAGTTTTGCTCTATTGATTAGAGGCGAAATAATTTCATGAACTTTAAGTTCACTAATTTTGAAAGCTTTGGCAGCAGCTAAAAACCATTTTGTACTTCCTTCGATACCTAGAGGAAATGGAGCTGAAATTATTTCACACCCCCGATGTTTAAGGTCTCGAACTGTATCACTTAAATAAGGCTGAGTTAATAATACTTTTGTATTTTTGCCAATCTTTGGTAATTCTGTTGATTGTCGTGGTGGGAAACTCTCAATATTTGAAATTCCTAAATTTTTAAAAATCTTTTTAAACCTATCCTCTACATTATTTGCAAGAGTCCCAACTAATAATAATTTTTCTTCATTTGAGGAATCCATTAATGGAATTAAAGCTTTTAAGGCACCATCCTCTCCTTGAGTAAAAGTTGTTTCTATCCCACTTCCAGAATAATTAACGAATCTTACTTGACCTAAAAACCTTTTATTTAATTTCTCTGCGACAGTTGCAAGATCTAGTTTGATTACTTCACTCGGACAAGATCCAACTAGAAAAAGGGTTTTTATTTCTGGTCTTCTCGCAATCAGATCATTAACCACTCGATCTAATTCTTCATGAGCGTCAGCAAGACCAGCAAGATCTTTTTCTTCAAGAATAGCTGTGCCAAATCTTGGCTCAGCAAAAATCATAACTCCTGCAGCGCTTTGAATTAAATGAGCACAAGTCCTAGAGCCTACAACCAGAAAAAACGCATCAGGCATTCTTCTATGTAGCCATACTATTGAAGTTAACCCACAAAAAACTTCCCTGGGCCCAGTTTCCTTATTAAATTCAACTTTACTCATTAAAAATTTTCAAGAGCTTATATTTCAAGCTTGCATAAACTTTTTAATTAAAGAAAGTAATTAATAAGTTCTCTTACAAAATGAACACATTTAAAAAACTTATATGAATGTTTAAATACTTAAATGCGAATTATGAAAAAAAACTTTTGGGGCTTATTTTAATTTCTGTAGAAGGAATTTCCTTGACTTATTTTTGAAATCTTCCACACATTTCTAGCTATTTTCGTTGCTAATAATCCTGCTCTTTCTAACTTAGATTTCCCGGGCTTTGCCCCAATTAAAGCAGTGACTTCTGAAGTACTTAAGGGTGCTCCAGTATTTATAGCTAATTGCGTCAACTCTAATCTATCTCTAAGGTTCTTAAGATTTACTTTTTCAATTTTATCTTCTTCTAACCAACTAAAAGATGGGTCTTTCTGAGATAGTTTTTGCATCAAGCTTAGGCTAACTAATCCAAGAGTTTGATCAGGAGTTAATTCTTTTTCAGTACCAGAAACATTTGGTTCTTTTTTTTGAGAAGTTCCCATAAAAATGCATATCTTTTACTTGAAGTTATCGTTTTGTGGGAAGCATGCAAGTAAATTTAATAGAAAAAATGAACCATTATCCGTTATAGTCGCGTGAATGGAACCAACTTCTAGTTTAAACAGAGGGGAACGAAAAAAAGGCAGTTCTCTTGTCACAGGATCTGAGGTGCAATCTCAGGCCAGTGGTGCAAGCTGTTTTATTACAACTGATTCTGAGAAGTCTTTGGTGTCCAGACAAGCAAGTCAAGTTGAGCAAATTGAGTTGAGAACATATGTTTTTTTGGATTCTCTTCAACCTCAATTAGCTGCATATATGGGGACGGTTAGTAGAGGTTTTTTACCTATACCCGGAGATTCATGCCTTTGGATGGAAGTTTCACCTGGGATGGCCGTGCATAGAGTCACTGATATTGCCTTAAAAGCAAGTAATGTAAGACTTGGTCAGATGATTGTTGAAAGAGCATTTGGCTCTCTTGCTCTATATCACAAAGATCAAAGTACTGTTTTACATTCTGGGGATGTTGTTCTAGATGCTATTGGGAGTGAAGTTAGAAAAAGAACCAAACCTTCAACAAGTTGGACAGAAGTTATTCGAGCTATTACTCCAGATCATGCTGTTTTAATAAATAGACAAAACAGAAGTGGATCAATGATTCAATCAGGAATGAGCATGTTTATATTAGAAACTGAACCAGCTGGTTATGTTTTGAAAGCAGCTAATGAAGCTGAAAAGGCATCTAATATAACTGTTGTTGATGTAAAAGCAGTTGGAGCTTTTGGTAGATTAACTCTCGCAGGGAAAGAAGGAGATGTAGAAGAGGCAGCAGCTGCTGCTATAAGAGCAATTGAAGAAATTTCAAATTATTGAGAAATTTTTATTTAAACCTTTTTTTAACTTAAACCTATTTCTTTTTTTAAAAAAGGTGACATAATTTTTGCAGCTTTACCTCTACTACCTAATTTATTTAGTTGTGATTGTGAGAGCTCACCGTAAACACAATTAGCTTCTTTAACCCAAAAAATAGATTCGAACTCCCCATTAGGATACTTGGGGTTCTTAAGAATTTCTCCCCAACATATTCCTGTTGTATCTTTAACTAAGTTTCCTGATGGATCGCACAAAACCATACAACTTATAAATCTTGCACTCCTATAAGGACTATCAGAAAGTTCATTAATTAATTTTTTAATTTTCTCATCATTATTTTTGGCATATCGAGCAGAATAAATTCCTGGTCGACCATCTAAAACATCTACTTCAAGACCCGAGTCATCAGCTAATGCCCAAGTTTTTGTCTCTAGAGAAGCTGCCTTGGCTTTAAGTAGTGCATTCTCAAAATATGTTTTCCCAGTTTCTTCGACATTTAAATATTCTGGTTGCTTCTCAACCTTTAAAGACAAAACATCCAGCATCTCTGAGATTTCAGATACTTTTCTTTGATTGCCACTCGCAATAGTTAGAACTGGAAGGTTCAAAATAATCTAAAAATTTATTGTGAATATTATCTTACTTCAAAGCTTGATACGGAGACAGGAAAGGTTGAACATTCCACACCTGTGTAGACAGGGCCTGTCTCGTACGAAATTAACATAATGTAAATTTTTTCTTAACACAACAGTATGTTTTGATGCACTAACTAATTTGCATAAGTATTGACATATCAATAGTACCAAGGGTGATAAGTTTAACTTATGAATGATAGAAAAAACATTAATGGAGATTTTATCGAAAACGCTTGACTTATAAGTACTTAATGAAGCATTCTTCGAATTGAACATTCCACATTTAGTATTTAGTAGACAATGGCTACAGAAACAATGGGTATCGCTCTCGGCATGATCGAGACACGCGGACTTGTACCTGCTATCGAAGCAGCAGACGCAATGACAAAGGCAGCAGAAGTTCGCCTTATTGGTCGTGAATTCGTTGGTGGCGGTTATGTCACAGTATTAGTTAGAGGAGAAACAGGTGCAGTTAACGCAGCTGTAAGAGCTGGTGCTGATGCTTGCGAAAGAGTTGGTGACGGTTTAGTTGCAGCTCACATTATTGCTCGTCCTCATAGAGAAGTTGAACCTGCTCTAGGTAATGGTGAATTTCTTGGTCAAAAGGACTAATTAAATAAAGCAAGATTTATAAATTTTGCAAAATAATTATTTTCCCTACACAGACCTAAATTTATCCTTATGAGTAAGAAGTATGACGCAGGGGTAAAGGAGTACAGAGATACCTACTGGACTCCAGAATATGTACCCCTAGACACCGATTTACTAGCCTGTTTCAAATGTACAGGTCAGGAAGGTGTTCCAAGAGAAGAAGTTGCAGCAGCTGTTGCCGCTGAATCTTCAACAGGTACTTGGTCAACAGTTTGGTCCGAGTTACTTACAGACTTAGAATTTTATAAAGGACGTTGTTATCGAATCGAAGACGTTCCTGGAGATCCTGAAGCTTTCTATGCTTTTATTGCATATCCTTTAGATCTTTTTGAAGAAGGCTCAATTACAAACGTATTAACATCTCTTGTAGGAAACGTTTTTGGATTTAAAGCTCTAAGACATCTACGTCTAGAAGATATTAGATTCCCAATTGCTTTCATTAAAACTTGCGGTGGTCCACCAAACGGAATCGTAGTTGAAAGAGATCGACTTAACAAATACGGAAGACCTCTACTTGGTTGTACCATTAAACCTAAATTAGGATTATCTGGTAAAAACTATGGTCGAGTTGTATATGAATGTCTTAGAGGCGGTCTTGATTTAACGAAGGATGATGAGAATATTAATTCTCAACCATTCCAACGTTGGAGAGAAAGATTTGAGTTTGTTGCAGAAGCAGTTAAGCTTGCTCAGCGAGAAACTGGAGAAGTTAAAGGTCACTATCTAAATTGTACTGCTAACACTCCTGAAGAACTCTATGAAAGAGCTGAATTTGCAAAAGAGCTAGATATGCCAATCATCATGCATGATTATATAACTGGTGGTTTTACTGCAAATACTGGATTAGCTAATTGGTGTCGTAAAAATGGCATGCTTCTGCATATTCACAGAGCTATGCATGCTGTTATTGATAGACATCCAAAGCATGGTATTCACTTCAGAGTTCTTGCAAAATGTTTGAGACTATCTGGAGGAGACCAACTACATACTGGAACAGTGGTTGGAAAGCTAGAAGGTGATCGTCAAACAACTCTTGGTTATATTGACAACTTAAGAGAGTCATTTGTTCCTGAAGATAGATCAAGAGGAAACTTCTTTGATCAAGATTGGGGTTCAATGCCTGGAGTATTTGCAGTCGCATCAGGTGGTATCCATGTTTGGCATATGCCTGCACTTCTTGCGATCTTTGGGGATGATTCCTGTCTTCAGTTCGGTGGAGGAACACATGGTCATCCATGGGGTTCAGCTGCTGGAGCTGCAGCTAACAGAGTTGCTTTAGAAGCTTGTGTAAAAGCCCGTAATGCTGGTCGCGAAATCGAAAAAGAGAGTAGAGACATTCTTATGGAAGCTGCTAAGCATAGTCCTGAATTAGCTATTGCTCTAGAAACTTGGAAGGAAATTAAGTTCGAGTTTGACACTGTCGACAAGCTTGACGTTCAGGGTTAACTCAAGTTTCGAAATTGAGGAGATTAATTCTCCTCAAACTTATTAAAATCTCGTTTTTACGAGTAATTACATTCACATTTTGATTAATTATGCCTTTCCAGAGCACAGTAAGCGACTATCAAACAGTTGCAACCCTGGAAACATTCGGTTTCTTACCACCGATGACCCAGGAAGAAATATATGACCAAATTGCGTACATAATTGCTCAAGGTTGGAGTCCAGTTATTGAGCATGTTCATCCAAGTGGATGTATGCAAACTTATTGGTCTTATTGGAAACTCCCATTCTTTGGGGAAAAAGATCTTAACTTGATCGTGAGCGAATTAGAGGCATGTCATAGAGCATACCCTGATCATCATGTAAGAATCATCGGATACGATGCTTACACTCAAAGTCAAGGAACAGCTTTTGTAGTTTTCCAAGGACGTTAAAGCTACTTATCGTAGTTAATAACTTTCTCCAAAAAATTTTTTGGAGAAAGTTTTTCAAAAAAGTTTTTAAAGAATTTCAAACTTGAAGATTATGTCAAAAAAAACTAGCAGAGAGATTGCACTTGAAAGAAGAAAGGCAATGAGTGATAGCGGTAAAAAAGCTGCTGCTTATTCTTCAACAACCAAAGATAGAGTTCGATCTTCTCAAGATATAGATATTTCAAAACCAGCTACAAAACATATTCCAAAAACTCAAGTAAATAGAAATTCTTCAACAACTTTAACTAGTAAAGAGTTAGTAATAGAGAGAAGAAAAGCCATGTCTACCCATGGAAAATCAGCTATAACTTCCTCCGATAGGACACGTACTGATGTTAAAAAAGAAAGTCCTGTAAACTCAGCCCAAACTACCACAATCAAAAATAAAGAAGTTCAAAATTCACATAATACAGAAATTAAAACATCAAAACCAAACGTTAAAAGAAGAATTAATCAGAAAAGAAAGCCTATTACTAATACAAGTAGAGATATTGTTTTAGCGAGAAGAGAAGCTCAATCTAAGCATGGTAAATCAGCAACTAAACAAAATACCAGTGCCGCTTCTTTAGCTAGAAGGGGAGATCCAGATTTAAGTAGTAGAGAGATTTCTCAGAGAGTGAGAGAGTTAAGAAGTAAAACTGGTGCTACAGGCAAAAAAGGTAATGGTAAATGTAGACCATGTGGTCCAAATAAAAATGGCGCCAAACAAAATATTGCAGATGCTAGCTGGAAAGTTGGTAAAAGTGAAACTGATTCAGGTCAAATAGTGACTGGAACACAAGCTAATAGATCTGTAAAAACTACAGGTAATGAAGCAAGTACGTGCAGAACAGTTACTGGCACCCAATATATGGGAGCAGAAGTCGTTGATCAATTTTGTCAAGATAGACCAAGTTATAAACAACCACTTAGATCTACTGTTACTGCAACAACATCAGGAAATAAAGTGACTGGGAATGAAGTTGGTAGATCTGATAGGGTCACAGGCGATGAGCCAGGGACTTGTAAAAACCTTACAGGTACTGAATATGTATCTTCTAATCAATCACAGAAGTATTGTGGTGATGTTCCAAAAAATCCTTCAAAGGTTAAACACAGTACTACAACCGATGGATTAAAAGTATCTGGATCACTTCCTGGTAGATCAACCCTAGTTACTGGAGATGAATCAGGTTCTGGACATCAGTTAACTGGAGATCAATATCTTGGCTCTGAGCCAAATCCAAAAGGCAAAGCATTTGAAAAAGTAGGTAGTTACAACACTCTTAATGGGAATAATGTAACTGGTACAGGGGTTGGAAGATCAGACCATATGACAGGCAATGAACATGGGAGTTGTAAGAATGTAACTGGTGATGAGTATATAGGATCTCAACAATACGAGAAGTTTTGCGGTTCAAAACCAAAACCAGAAGCTAGAAAAGTAGGTTTAAGCCTTTCTTCAAAGTCAAATTTAATAAGCGGCACTATGACAGGAAGATCAGAAATAGTAACTGGAGATGAACCAGGTTCATGCAAAGTGTTAACTGGAACACCATACGCAGGCTTAGATCAGATTAATGAGAATTGTAATACTGAAACTTCTGAAGATATGAAATCAAGAGCAACAGTTAATTCTGGAAATAATTCAAATGCCAGACTTACCGGACAACAACCAGGAATTGGCGGAGTAATGACAGGTGCTAAGAAAGGTGCTTGTAAAAACCTAACAGGGACTCCTTATGTTGGTGGAGATCAATTCTCGCAAGCTTGTGACAATCCTCCAAATGATACTGCTTATGCGAATTCGGAAAAGTCAGCAGGTAACTCTTGGAATGAATTCTCTGTTAAATCACCATCAAGAGATAAATATTCTGAAAAAAATACTCAAGGTGTTACGGGTAATGAATATGAAAATGGTTCAAAGGTAACAGGACCTTTTGATATGGCAGTTGATAAGGTCACTGGTACTGAAAAATTTAGATTTGAACCGAATAAAAATATTACTTATAAACAAAAAATGGAAATTGAAGAGGCAGACCGTGCTACAAAAACACCAGAAAAAAGAGTTGCTTCAAGGATTACTGGTGAAGGACAATCAGTGGGAAACGTAACTGGTGATGATTGGGATCGCGGTGATAAGGTGACAGGCACAGAGGGAGCTTCTTCTAGAAAGCGAAATCCATCAAGAGCAGGATTCATGAGTGCAATGCCCCCCATGGAAGTTAAAAGAAATGAGGAGACAGAAAAACCAGATTTCTTGATAACTGGATCTAGTGGTAATACTCGTGAAGGACAACTTGTTACCTTTTCAGGTGGTGCAAGAGGTTAAGTAAATAATGCCTTTAAGAGGACTGGCTAAAGCCAAGAACTTCACATTGGGGCCAACCGCTCCAATGAAAACTTTTACTGAAAATATCCATATACAAACTAAAGAATCAAATAATTTACGAAATTCTGGAAAGTCCCATAAATTAACCAATAATATTCAAAATGAAAATCTATTTAGGTATGAAAGCAAAATAAAAAGTGATTTTAATGAAATTGTTCCAACTCTCAAGGAAATTGCTCGAATTCAACATCACGAAGATTTTATAAATAAGGCTCAGAAAATATCAAGACAAAATTTAGGAATAGATTTACCTCTCCATATATTAGATAAATCTTGGGTTAAACCTCTTGATATGAGAGCTTTATATGCATGGTGTGCTTTTAAACAACATGAGAAACTTAGTGATAATTTTTTTAAAAATGATCCTCTTGAAGGTGCTGCTGGAAGTAGAGGTTCGGAAGACTTTGAAAAATTTCTTTTAGATTGTGGAATACATTTACTTGATATAACTCCTTGTTCAGATGGCCGATTAGCGCATTCAGTAGCATACGTAATGAGAATCCCTTTTAGTTCAGTAAGAAGAAGATCTCACGCTGGCGCACTTTTTGATATTGAAAATACAGTAAATAGATGGGTAAAAACTGAACATAAAAGATATAGAGAGAATATCCCTAATGAAGCGCATAAAGATACTAGGTACTTAAAAGTTGTAACTTATCATTTTAGTTCTGTAGATCCTTTGCATCAGGGATGCGCAGCTCATGGGAGTAATGACGAGTTAGCTGCAGAAGAGGGGAGAAGTAAACTATACGCTTTCAAAGAGGCTGTAGAGAATAGCTTTTGCTGTGGTGCTTCTGTAGATTTAATGTTAATTGGACTTGATACAGACACTGATTCATTAAAAATACATTTGCCAACTAGCGATGGAGGAATTGATTTAGAAAAAACTATTTCTACTTTAGAAATTTATAATTCGACAATAAACTTTTCAGAAGACGATGCAGCAAGAGAAATTTGTCAGATAATTTCTAAGCAATCTTCAAAAGAAAAACTAAGTGGATTGGAAAAATTTATGTATAAATTAATTGTCAATAACATTTCTCAGATTGATTATGTTAAAAGTTTTCATAATGGTTCTTATGAAGATATTGGTCATGCAGAGAGGTTTATTGGAGTAGGTATAGGTTTTAAAGAAGTACATCTCAGAAATTTAACTTATTTTGCTCATTTAGATACAGTCGAGGAAGGGGCTCCAGATTTAGATGTAGGAGTGAAGATTTTTACTGGATTAAATGTTTCTCAAGATCTACCTATTCCAGTAGTAATAAGATTTGATTACTCTGGCAAAGTACCCGGCGCAAAAGAGAGGGCAATTAAAGATTGTGAAAGGGTTAATAATGCGATATCAATTAGATATAAAAATTTAGTGGATCAAGGTTTGTTACATACTTGCTCTACTATTAGAGATAGAGACAACATTCATTCCGCCCAAATTATTGGAATGTCTTTAGATAAAAAAACAGAGGAGGCTCACTAATTATGTTAATTTGTAAGGTTGTAAAACCACTTGTTTCAACCAATAGGATTCCTGGTTTTGAGCATAAACATCTGCAGGTTGTATTAGATGGTTCTTCTAATAAAGTCGCAGTTGATGCTGTTGGCTGTAAGCCAGGAGATTGGGTTATTTGTGTTGGAAGTTCTGCTGCTAGGGAAGCTGCGGGAAGCAAATCTTATCCAAGCGATTTAACGATTGTTGGAATAATTGATCATTGGGATCCTGACAAGTCATAAAAAAGGAGGATATAAATTGTGGAAATTATGAAGGTATTAGGAAGGATGGTATGCACTCAAAGAGTAGCTGGTTTAGGTCATATGAATCTACGAATTTTAGAAAATAACAAGGGAAAGAAATTAGTTGCAGTTGATCCTGTTGGAGCTAGAGAAGGTAATTGGGTTTTTACTTCTAGTGGCTCTGCAGCTAGATTTGCATGCCCTAATCCCGATGTTCAAACCGATTTAACCATTGGCGGTATTATTGATTTTTGGGAGAGTGACTAAAATTTTACCTTCAAAAATTTATTGAGAAACTTTGTTGAAGGTATAGTGTAATTAGTCTTACATAAAGAATTTAATGTGGAATGAAAGAGAATCACCCTTAAGGATTGAAAAAAGATTTGAATTTGATCAATACTCAAAAATTAGTAAATTCATGGTGAAAATTGAGAAATTATGTAAAGAAAGGGATATCTATCCAAATATCAGCTTCGGTAAGAATTTTGTAAGTCTTTCAATATTTTTAGATAATAAAGAAATTTCAGAGAGGGAAAAAGACTTTTCAAAAGATATTGATAAATTTTTTTTAGAAGATTAGTCCTTTTTAATAACTATTTGGATTAGCAATATCTCTTTTGATTAAGGCCATTAAATATGTGGGGGCTTTGTATCTACCAGGTAGACATCTATTTAAAGTTTCAAGATGACTCCAACACACTGTCTTTTCTATATCTTTAACTGAGTTACCTTTTAAAATTAATAGTCTAAGAGCTTTGCAAAATAAAGGATAACCTGCTTCTAGTTCATCTATATTAAGCTTTGCTGCTGTCATAGATCAATGATTAATTATCAACTAATAATCTATACAAATATGGTGCACAATTGGTTCATATTTCAAATTTCTCAATAATTAGAAATTAATCTAGAAATGCGACGCAATCTATCTCAACTAAAACTCCTTTTGGTAAAGATGAAACTTCCACACAGGCCCTTGCTGGAGGATTTTCAATATTAAAAAAATCACTATATATTTTATTTACAATTTGAAAATTACCTAAGTCAGTTAAGTAAATAGTTGTTTTTATTACATCCTCTTTTTTTGATCCACCAGCTTCAAGAACTGCTGCGAGATTTTTTAGAACTTGAATAGTTTCCTTCTCTATATCACCTAAACATGTTATTTCGTTTAAAGCTGGGTCTATAGCAATTTGACCAGAACAATAGATAAAATCCCCAGCTTTTATTGCTTGATTATAAGGTCCGACAGGGTCTGGAGCATTTGATGTTTTAATTACTTGTTTGGAGGACATTTGTTTAAGGAGATACCTATCTATTTAAACCCATAAATCTTTATTCGCTCTTAAAAAAGTAAATTCTTCTAAATTTTTTGCTCTTAAGAAAAGGTTTATTTTCATCTCTTCATCAAGTAAAAATGGAATTGTCAATTCATTAAGAGAAAGTTTTTTTTCAACTTCCGAAAGTTTATTTTTTATATTTTGATCTTTTGGCTTGAGATTCAATGCCCACAATATATTTCCCTTTGTATATTCATG
>CACMNZ010000014.1 GCA_902615165.1 uncultured Prochlorococcus sp. | reverse complement strand
GCTTTTACGGCCATTAGATGAATACCATTTGCGATATTAATAAAATCATGAGCTTGTTCAGCTGCAATTTTAATACCCTCCTGTAAAGGGTCTTTAGCATCTTTAAGACGATCTAAGATATACTCAGGGATATTCGCGCCTGGGACGTATTTGTTTATAAAGAGAGCGTTTTTGTAAGACTTTAATAGGAATACACCCGCAATTACAGGAATTTCGAGAGGATTACTAATTTTTTCGCAAAATTCTATCAAATTTTCTTTTTCCATAACCATTTGAGTTTGTATAAATGCAGCTCCAGCCTCTTTTTTCTTTCTCATTCTATTTTCTAAACTTCTTTGATTCTTGCAATTTGGATCAGCTGCAGCACCTGCAAAAATACATGTCTTTTTATCGGAAAGTTCTCCTAGAGTAGGATCAATACCTTTATTGAAGGCCTGAATTTGTTGAAGCAACCTAACTGACTCGAATTCATGTACGGCCTTAGCATCTTGTTGATCCCCGGCTTTTACTGAATCACCGGTAACGCATAAGATGTTTCTAATTCCTAAAGCATTTGCTCCCAAAATGTCTGATTGTAAAGCAATTTTATTACGATCTCTGCAAGATATTTGCATTACTGGTTCTATTCCATTTTCCAGTAATAGTTTAGACATTGCTAGACTGCACATTCTCATTACAGCTCTGCTTCCGTCAGTAATGTTAACAGCATGTACCTTATCTTTCAAAAGTTGTGCTATCTTAAGAGATCTTATGGGGTTTCCACCTCTTGGCGGCATTAGCTCTGCCGTTATGACCTTAGATCTTTTTTCTAAAGTCTGCTGAAGTTTTGATTTCAATTGCTTTTGTTTCCTAGTTGGTTAACAAGTGTACTGAGATTGCTAAACTTAATAAATATAAAAAAGGAACTGTTTAAATGCAAATGGTTGAAGAAGAAGTAAACAACATTGATATGATGGGTCTCTCAGCAAGAGAGATGGAAATCATCGATCTCGTAGCTGATGGGCTTACAAATCAAGAAATTGCGGTCAAACTAACTATTAGTAAAAGAACTGTTGATAATCATGTAAGTAATATGTTTACGAAAACTGGTTCTAAAAACAGAGTCGCACTTTTGAATTGGGCAATGGACAACGGAAAAATTTGTAGAGATGGATTTAATTGTTGTTCACTTCCAGACTCTGATCAAGATTAGTATTAACCTTTGCTTTTTTTGTATTATTAGCTAAATCCATTAAACAATAATTTGTAGAACCTAATTCGAAGAGTTCAGCATATGCAATACATGCTTCTTTGTCTGAATTGATGAATCTCAATATTCCTTCTTTGTCGTAAAGACCATACATCTGAAGAAAATAAAAATTAAATTACTTAAATATAAAAAAAATATAAAGGATGAGTGGTACTTTTGACTAGTTACTTTTGAAAGTTGTCAAATAGTCTTCTTCCCACTGTGTAAAAGGATTGTTAGCGAGATTGAAATTGGAGAAACGGGTCAGCCCAGTAATTTCTTTTGAAATAAAGGACGGTAGCAATAAATCCTCCTCTTCATTGGCAAGTTCAATTTCTGCAATTTCAAGTGGATAATTATTTTCTTTAAAGCAATCTATAATCCAAGATTTTTTTTCAACTTTTAAAAAAAATCTTTCTTTTTTAATTGTATTTGAAAGATTTGACATTATTATTTCAGCATCACTTCGCGGAATTGAGTATTCAAATTCAAAGTTGGTAAAGCCTTTGATATGTTTTTTTAGTGCAATTTTAGAGTTTTTGCCCGAAAACCTTATCCTGATAATCCAATCATCTAAACTTTTGGATAAATATCCTTGTTCAATATAAATTTTTTTAGTTATGAATTCTTTCCAATTATCATTTTTTATAAGAAATCTTCTTTCTATTTCTAAGGCCATTTAATTTTTTTGAGATAAATCACCTTTCCAATCTAGTTTTTTTATTAAAGTATTATAGTAATTAGTGCTTTTTTTAAACTTTATTATTTTGCAGGGTTTTTGCCCTTTTTTGATCTCACAATAATAAGTTTCCTTAATAGTCATACATTTTGAACCGTCTCTCCATAATTTAATTTCCCCTTTACTCTTTTTCACAGGTTTAATAATCACCTTACTTGTATTAGGTATTACTATAGGTCTACTAGCCAAACTCATCGGGCATATAGGGTTTATTATCATCGCATCAATACTTGGATGCACTATTGGACCTCCTGCAGCCATTGAGTAGGCTGTTGAGCCAGTAGATGTAGATATGATTAATCCATCACCTTTATATTCATTCACCTTCTCACTATCTATTTCAATTTTTATTTGGTTGGTAGGAGAAACGTCTTCTTCAACAGATTTAAAATAAAAATCATTTAAGGCGTCGTAGCTTTTTATAATTTTTTTATCAGAACTTGTCCCGTTAATACAAACATTACAATTTAATCTATTACGAAATTCAATTGTATAATCTTCGTTTTCAAGAATTTCAATAAAAGATTTGTCAAACAAAAAATCTTTTTCTTGAGTTAGGAATCCCAGATTACCACCAATATTAATACTCAATAAAGGTATATCATAATCAGCTAAAGCATTTGCACATTTTAGGAAGGTTCCATCTCCACCAAGAACTATGCCAATATTTGGTTGCAATTTCTTATTATAAAGATGTTTTTCAATTTCATCTCTATGAAAATCACTTTGAATTCTTTTTGATTCGATATTTTTAGCTTTGAGGACTTCTTCGCAGAATTTAGAAGCCTCTTGAGCTGAAGAACTATCTGATCGATATAAAATAAGAACAGATGAAAGTTTCATTTAATGGTTTTACCATTTTAATAAATTAAAACTTTCCATATCTACAGTTACCCTATTTCTGTAAAGAGATAACAATATAGCTAATCCAACGGCTGCTTCTGCGGCAGCAACAGTAATGACAAAAATTGTAAAAACTTGTCCTTGAATTAAATTATTATCAATATAGGAGGAAAACGCCATCAGGTTTATATTTACTGCATTGAGCATTAATTCAATGCTCATAAGAACTCTGACGGCATTTCTGCTATTTAATAATCCCCAAATGCCGATACAGAATAGTGCTGAAGATACTATTAAAAAAGCTTGAATAGGAATTGATTCTAAATTCATTAGAAGAAAGGTGAAAGGTTAATTTTTATTTGTAAGTAATGGTTCTGATGATTTTTCAATCAACTCTTGGTCAACAGGTAATCCAGTGGAAATATCCTTGCTCATTACATCTCTTCTAGCTAAAACGATAGCTCCAATCATTGCCATTAAAAGTAAAACTGATGCAACTTCAAATGGGAGTAAATAATCACTAAATAGATGTTCACCAATTCGGATAGTTGATTCTTCTCCAATAGAGTTTTGAGGACTCGATAGACTCCATACATTAGTTAAGTCAACTCTTATTAAAAGGCTTAGCAGGGTTAAACATATTGATGTTGATATGATTCTTCTTGATTTAATATCATTGATGGGCTTTAAGTCTTCTTTTTTATTAACTAGCATTATTGCAAAGATTATTAAAACATTAACTGCACCCACATAAACTAAAACTTGGGCTGCAGCAACAAAACTTGCATTTAAAAGAAGATATAATCCTGCCACACTCATGAAGACTCCTCCTAGAAGAAAGGCTGAATAAACAATACTTTCGAGTAATACAACACCAAGTGCTCCGATAAGGATCACTAAAGATAGAATTGTAAAACAAATAATTTGAGTTGTTATTGCAATGGACATAAATTAACGGAAATTAATTGTTTGGATTAGAAACTTTATCTTTATCTTCATTGGATTCTGGCCTCATCCAATCATAGACTTCTTCTGGTAATTTACCAACTCTAGTATCTGAAGCTGGGATTTCATGAGGGTCCATGACACCTTTAGGAAGATAGGCAAGTTCTCTTAGAGGTTTAACTGAAGGATCTGTTGTGACGTTTGTAGGTAATCTGCCAAGTGCGACATTATCAAAATTAAGATTATGCCTGTCAAAAGTAGCTAATTCATATTCTTCGGTCATTGAAAGACAATTAGTTGGACAATATTCAACACAATTTCCACAAAATATACAAACTCCAAAATCTATAGAATAATTTCTTAATTCCTTTTTTTTTGTTTCTTTATTCATAACCCAATCAACGACTGGTAAATTTATGGGACATACTCTCACACAAACTTCACAAGCAATACATTTATCAAATTCATAATGTATCCTTCCTCTATATCTTTCAGAAGGTATTAATTTTTCATATGGATATTGGACAGTAACAGGTCTTCTTCGAAGATGATCAAAAGTAACTGATAAGCCATTATATAAATATTTGCCAGCATTAAATGCTTCTTTGATATAGCTATTTATTTGTTGAAGGAAATTATTCATTTTGAAGAATTTACTTAGTTATTTTATTTTAGTGGATTAATTTTTAATTTAAGTAATTTTACTTAAGTTTAACCACCAAAGAATTGCGGAAAAGCGAGTTTTAATCCTGCAGTTATCAAAAGATTAGCAAGAGAAATTGGAAGAAGAAACTTCCATCCTAGATCTAATAGTTGATCTATTCTTACTCTAGGAGTTGTCCAACGCAATAAAATTGCAATGAAAACTAAAAGATATGCTTTCAATACAGTCATTACAATTCCTATTGATGCAGTGAAAACTTGTATGAGGGGTGAATTGATTGGCAAATTTAGAAAATTAGCAATTAATTCAACTGGAATAGGAAAACCCCATCCTCCTAAATAAAGTATTGATACCAATAAAGCTGAAAGGATTAAATTAATGTAACTTCCAAGATAGAACAATGCGAATTTCATTCCTGCATATTCAGTTTGATATCCTGCAACTAATTCTTCTTCCGCTTCTGGTAAGTCAAATGGAAGTCTCTCACATTCTGCAAGAGCACAGATCCAAAAGACTATAAAACCTACTGGCTGTCTCCATATATTCCAACTTAAGATCCCAGCACCACTTTGTTGGTTGACAATGTCAATAGTACTTAGAGAATTTGTCATTAGTACGATAGCCAGTACAGATAAAGCTAGAGGGATTTCATAACTTATTGATTGAGCTGCTGCTCTTAAACCTCCTAATAAAGAGTACTTATTATTTGACGCATATCCGCTCATAAGAAGTCCAATTGGCTGGATACTGCTTAAAGCGATCCAAAGGAAAATTCCAATACCAACGTTACTTATTAAAAGGTTTTGTCCAAAAGGGACTATTAACCAGGACAGAATAACTGGGACAAGAACTAAAATAGGTCCTGCCGTGAAGAGAATTCCATCCGCTTTAGCAGGAATAATATCCTCTTTTACAAGTAACTTAAGACCATCTGCAATTGGTTGGAGGACACCAAGCGCTCCTGCATATTCGGGACCTATTCTTTGTTGAGCAGCAGCAGATATTTTTCTTTCAAGCCAAACTGTTACTAAAACACCAACAACTGCCGCTACTAAAACTAAAAGCATAGGTAGAGGGAGCCAAATTATATGAGCGATTTCGCTGGAAAGGCCAAAACCCTTCAGGAATTCATT
The DNA here is from genome assembly GCA_902615165.1 of uncultured Prochlorococcus sp. The sequence continues at coordinate 18,131 of CACMNZ010000014.1, read as the reverse complement.
AAAACTATATTCGAGATCTAATCCGTATTCCAAAATTTTTTATGTTATTCACTTAATAGATTAACTCTTCACAAACAATATGTGTGTTTTTTATGAAAAGCTGCAAATATTATTCTCTACTTTCTAGGCTGATCCAATTTCTTGGTGCTGAACCTGTATAAATTTGCGATGGTCTGAAAATTCTATTTGCTCCAAGTTGCTCTCTCCAATGAGCTAACCAACCAGCTACTCTAGATATGGCAAATATTGGAGTAAATAAATCACGAGGAATACCAAGTTTTCTATAAACAAGACCAGAATAAAAATCTACGTTAGGGAATATACCCTTAGGTCCAAGTCTTGGTATCGCCTCTGCCTCAAGTGATTTAGCAACTTCATACATTTCATCTGCTCCAAATCTAATAAAAAGCTCTTCTGCCAGTTTTTGAAGAATAATTGCTCTTGGATCTTTAACTTTATATTCTCTGTGGCCGAAGCCCATTATCTTACTTTTATTTTTAATTGCATTATCTAAAAAAGAACCAGCATTTTCTGGAGTTTTAATCTCTTCTAACATTGCAATTACATCCTCATTTGCTCCTCCATGCAATGGGCCAGCAAGCGTTCCTACCGCAGAAGCGATGACAGCATATGGGTCTGTAAGAGTACTTGCAGTAACTCTAGCGCTAAATGTACTTGCGTTTAAACTATGTTCGGCATGTAGAATTAAACATCTATCAAAAACTTTTGCTGCTATAGGATCTTGTTCTTTTTCAGTCAGCATGTAAAGAAAATTTGATGAGTAAGTTAAATCATCTCTAGGTTGAATTGGGTCTTGTCCTTTTCTAATAAGTTGAAACGCGGCAATCATTGTGGGAATTTTTGCTATTAGTCTTATCACTGCGTTGTAGATGTAATTAGGATCATCTATTGCTCTACGTGAATAGAATAATCCCAAAGAAGCCGCACTTGATTGAAGAGCATCCATAGGATGACCTGTCGCAGGGAAACATTTCATCATATCTCTGACTCTAAAACTTAACCTTCGATGCATCTGAACTTCTTGTTCAAAATCTCTAAGTTGAATAGCCGTGGGCAATTCACCCCAAATCAATAGGTAAGCAGTTTCTAAAAAACTGCTTTTTTGGGATAGTTCCTCAATAGAGTACCCCCTGTACAATAATTTACCTTTTTTGCCGTCAATATCACAGATAGATGAATTAGTAACTGGGACACCCTCTAATCCTGGTTTTAAAATTAGTTTGTTATTGTCCAATTGCTTAATTCAATATCAAATACTTATAGATTAAAGATAATCAAATTATTTTTAATTAACCACAAGTTATTAACTTCACAAAAATTTCAAATGATTTTCTTTGAATCTTATTTGAGTAGCTTTATCAAAGTATTTTTAAACTTGTTTCTGTATAAAGAATTGGATTTTTTTCTGGAATAGATTGACTTATGATTTCTAGATACTCTTCATTTGATATGTTTAAAATACTTCTAATGAGAAAATTAAGATCTTTCAAATCAGGTAAATATCTAATTTTATTGGAATTTTCATCTTTGATATCAACTTTTGCATAAAGAAAAGTAGATTTATCTTTAAAACTTTTAAGGTTGAAAAATTTTTTTGAGATTGTTTCTAGTTTTTTATTATCTATTAAAAAATTACTTACGAATTGCAAACCTCTTGATTCTATTGAATAAATATTTTCAAAAGTTAATTTTTTTATTTCATCGTTTTTTTCTTCAAGAATATCTTTGGAATATATTGAGTAAATAACTTCATTTTGTTGCAAAGTATATTTGTTGAAATCTTTTAGTTTTTTCAAAGCACTTAAATCAAATTGATTTTCAGTATTTTTTTCAAATGTAAAAAGCCAATCTTTTTTTGAATTGAGAATAAAGATATTTTGATTTGTATTTTGGTTAAAATCTTCTAAAAAACTTAGTTCAAAATTATTTATGAAAGGTCTTAGATATTTTTCAAAATTTTTAATTTCAGTAAAAATTGAAACTTGAGGATTATTTTTATTGGTATCTTCTTTATTTATAAATTTATCATAAGTGGATATATCAATATTTTTTTTATTATTTAGTAAATATGATTTTAAAATTAAATGTTTATTTTTTAAGTCAAATGTTGTAGTTACAATATCCTCATTTTTATTAGTAAAAATTTCTTTATCAAAAAATATACTTTCCCCAAATTTCTTTGTGAATAATATATTTTTTTGATTTTTGAGTCCAAAAAGTTCTCCCTCATATTGAAATTTTTTTTCTTTAAAATCATTACTAGAGTTAATACTATTTTTGATCAATTTTTTATCTGATGAAGCAATTATATAATTATCGTCCGTTCGGTATATCCATTTAAGGAAATTTATTTTTTTTTCTCTATTAATTGAAATTATCTCATCAATCTGATCAATTTTATTAGGCAAATTTAATAAATCGTCTATTGTTTTTTCTGGCTTAATTTTAAAAACAATCAAAATATCATCTCTGAGCTTTTTATTATTTTCAAAAGTTGAGATTATTAGTTCATTATTGTAGATATCTTCTAATTTATTGTTGCCTAGATCTAGACCGAAGTAATCTAGTATTGAATCTTTTATTAAAACAAATTTATCTTGATTTGTTGGATTTTTATTTTTTGCATTATTATTAACAATATTAAAAATATCTACATTTGAAATAAATAATAATTTATTGTTTTTAGGAATATATCTTAAGATATTTAGTTGCTCAATATTTGTACTTTGCTCCTTATTTTTATTAGCAGAAACTTTTTTAAAACCAAAAAAAAGTAATAAAGATATTAATAGTATTATTGCTATTAATCTAAGTTTCATTATCAATGTTTATTTTTATTTTTAACAATAAACTTCTTACTGCAACTTAATTTATTAAATTGTTAATAACACATAATTTATCCTGTAAATTGGGAAGTTATCCAAAATCTATAAATGCTTCTAGTCTCAATGATTGGTTTAATTCTGAGAAAGAAGATCCAGTTTTGATTGATGTAAGAGAACAGTCAGAGCTTGAAATAGCTCGTTTCTCAAAAGAATTTTTACATATACCAATTAGTAAAGTCACATCTGAATATGTTGAAGAAATATTTGCTGGTTTATTAGACAGAGAAATTGTAGTTACCTGTCATGCAGGAATAAGAAGTTATAACTTTTCTCAATGGTGCTTGGATAATAAGATTGTGAGTGAAATATGGAATTTGGAGGAAGGTATTGATGGATGGAGTAGATATATTGACCCGTCAATCCCGAGGTATTGATTAAATATCTAATGAAGATGCAACAGTATTAACATCTTTGTCGCCTCTACCAGAGCAATTGATGACTATATGAGTATCTTTTTCAAGAGTAGGGCATAATTTATCTAACCAAGCAAAGGCATGGGAAGTTTCAAGTGCAGGTATAATTCCTTCTAGTTCACTAACAAGTTTTAAAGCGTCTAAAGCTTCTTGATCGGTGACTGATCCATATTCTGCTCTACCTATATCTTTTAAATGGCTATGTTCAGGTCCTACTCCAGGGTAATCTAAACCTGCACTTATTGAGTGAGCTTCTTGTACTTGACCATTATCATCTTGCAAGAGAAGACTCATTGATCCATGCAAAATTCCAACTGACCCTTTAGTGATAGTGGCAGCATGTTTGTCAGTATCAACTCCGCTTCCTGCGGCTTCAACTCCAATAAGACGCACAGAAGTTTCTTTAACAAAAGGATGGAAAAGCCCCATTGCATTTGATCCCCCACCTACACAAGCAAGCAAAATATCTGGCAAAGATCCAAATGATTCCAAACATTGTTTTTTAGTTTCTTCACCTATAACTGCATGAAAATCTCGCACAATCTTTGGGAAAGGGTGTGGGCCTGCAACAGATCCTAAAATGTAGTGTGTGGTTTCGACATTAGAAACCCAGTCTCTAATGGCCTCACTAGTAGCATCCTTAAGTGTTGCAGTTCCAGAATTTACAACTTTAACTTCAGCTCCTAAAAGTTTCATTCTGAAAACGTTAAGGGATTGCCTTTTTATGTCTTCAGCACCCATGTAGATAATACATTTCAAGCCAAATCTCGCACAAACAGTAGCAGTAGCAACTCCATGCTGACCTGCTCCAGTTTCTGCAATTATTCTTTTTTTACCCATTCTTATTGCCAATAAAGCTTGTCCAAGAGCATTATTAATTTTGTGAGCCCCAGTATGATTTAAATCTTCTCTTTTAAGCCATATTCTAGGAGTTGCTTGTTTATTTTTGTAATGTTCAGTAAGTCTTTTGGCTTCATAAAGTGGTGTTTCTCTTCCTACATAAGTCTTAAGTAGATGATTTAATTCTTCTACAAAAAGTTTATCTTTCCATGCATTAGATGCAGCGTCTTCAAGCTCAAAAAGAGCGGGCATTAGCGTTTCAGGAACATATTGACCACCATATTTTCCAAATCTTCCCTCTTTGGAGGGTTGATTTAAATCGTCATTTTTATAGTTTTGATTTTTGCGAGAAAATGTACTTACCACTTTTTCTATAGAATAAGTATTAACTAACTATAGATTATATTGAAAATAATGGGAAAAAAGAATTGGATCGAATTTGATAATCAAGAAAAGGAATCTGAAGATACTGCTAAGGTAGATACTTTTAATAAAAGATCAAAAATAAATATTTCAAAACAAAAAAAAGGTAAAAAGGGTAAGACTGTAACTTTAATTAGAGGTTTAGGCACTGAGGATGAAATCTTATTAAAAGAATTACTAAAAAAAATTAAAGTTTTTTGTGGGACTGGAGGAACATTAATTGATAGAAATATCCAGTTACAGGGTGATATGGTATCGAAATCAATTGAGTTTCTTCGTAAAGAGGGATTTCATAATTTATAAAGCAAGGGTTAGGATAGGTTTTAATTTTGATGAAGTAAAAAATGAAAGAACAAAATCAAACAAAGTCAACCAATATAAAGTGGCACAACTTAACTATTGATAGAGAAAAGTTAGAAAAAATGAGAGGTCATAAAGGTATGGTTATCTGGTTTACAGGTTTATCTGGTTCTGGTAAAAGTACCTTGGCCAACGCTTTAAATGAAGTTTTACACTTAGATGGTTTTTCGACTTATGTGTTGGATGGAGATAATATTAGACATGGTTTATGTAAAGATCTTGGTTTTTCGGATGAAGATAGAGAAGAAAATATAAGAAGAATTGGCGAAGTTGCGAATTTATTTATGAATGCTGGGATAATAACTATTACTGCATTCGTTTCGCCATTTATTAGCGATAGAGATAAGGTGAGAAAAATTATTGGATCTAAGGATTTTATTGAAGTTTATTGTGCTGCTGATATCACAGTTTGCGAAAATAGGGATACTAAAGGTCTTTATAAGAAAGCTCGTTTGGGGGAAATTAAGGAATTTACAGGGATTTCTAGTCCATATGAAGCTCCTCTTAATCCCGAAATTGTTGTTGATACAGGTTCGTTAGATTTAAATGATTCCGTTGAAAAAATTATTAACTACCTTAAAAAAGAAAACTTTCTTAAAAAGGCCTAATAGAAAAATATTGGTTTATTGATTTTGAAGATAATTGTCAGCTCCAATATTTGATAACTTACTATTTTTAGTTCTTACTTGTGAATGTAGATTTTCTCTGAATTCTTTTAAATTTTTCTTTATGGATTCATCAAATAAACTGATCATCTCTATTGCCAATAATCCAGCATTCTGACCTCCATTAATTGCAACTGTTGCAACTGGAATTCCAGCGGGCATTTGAACTATTGATAAAAGAGAGTCAATCCCCTTAAGTGTCTTACTCTCTACTGGTACGCCAATTACAGGAATGCAAGTTATGGATGCTAGCATTCCTGGAAGATGAGCAGCACCCCCAGCACCGGCAATTATTACTTTTATGTTTTCTGATTCTGCATTTTTTGCATATTCCATCATTTCAATAGGTGTTCGATGTGCAGAAAGTATACAAACTTCAGTTTTTATTCCAAATTCTTTTAAAATATCTATGGCTGGTTTCAATGTTTTTAGATCTGAATCACTACCCATTACGACAGCAATTTTATAAATATTTTTAGAATTCAATTCTGACAAAATAACAAATCAATTCTTTCCTATAATGGCGTGCAATTAATTTGGCGCCAGTTAGTTAGTATTAAAAGAATAAATTTTCATAGAATATTATGACGTCAAATAAGATTATCGAAAAAAGTGAAGTAAGAGAGTATTTTAATGGTACTGGCTTTGAAAGATGGAATAAAATTTATAGCAAATCTGATGAAATAAATACAGTTCAGAAAAATATTAGGAAAGGACATCAAAAAACTGTAGATGATGTAGTCTCATACATCAAAAATTATCCTGAATTAACAAAAAAAAGTTATTGTGATGCAGGATGTGGTGTAGGAAGTCTTTCCATACCCTTATTAAGACTCGGTATAAAAAAACTACAGGTGAGTGATATTTCTTCTGAAATGATTAAAGAAACAAAAAAACGCATTCATGAATTAGGTTTGAGTCAAGGTAAAATTAAATATGAAGTCTGTGATCTGGAAAAATTAAAAGGATTATTTGATGTCGTAGTTTGTTTGGATGTATTTATTCATTATCCTCAACCTGTCGCAGAAGAAATGGTTCAACATTTATGCGATTTAAGCAAAGAAAAACTAATCGTTAGTTTTGCTCCTTATACTCCAGCTCTTGCTGTTTTAAAAAATATTGGAAAATTATTTCCTGGGCCAAGTAAAACTACAAGGGCATATACATTGAAAGAAAAGGGTATTATTAATGCTGCAAAAGAAAGAGGATTTAAAGTTGTTAAAAAGAAATTAAATCAAGCTCCTTTTTACTTTTCAAAACTAATTGAATTCGAAAAAAATTAATACTTTATTTTACTAAATGATTTTCAAGTGCATAACGAACTAATTCTGTTCGGCTAGATGTACCTGTCTTGATAAAAAGTCTACTTACATATTTCTCAACATTTCTAATAGATGTTTCAAGCTGTCTTGCAATTTCTTTGTTCATCAGTCCCTCTGCTACTAGTTGAAGCACACTTGCTTCTCTTGGAGTAAAACTAGGAAGATTTATTTTATTTTCTGTATTAGTCTGGTTTTGGTCTGTGAGCATAGATTTTATTTCAGTAATTTGTTTTGCCATTTTGCTTACATCAATATCTGCGAATCGTGCCGCTTCTTTTAGTAAACGTTCTTGTCTGTTGATTACATTTTTAACTCTTGCAGCTAATTCATCAGGATCGAAAGGTTTGGAAATATAATCATCAACTCCTGCAAGATAACCTTCGGTTCTGTCTAGGGTCATTCCTTTTGCAGTTAGAAAAATAACTGGAGTTCCTCCTAATTTTTCGTCCTCTCTAATTTTTTCTAGTAAGGCATAACCGTTGGCTCGGGGCATCATAACATCGCTAATTATCAAATCGGGAAAAACTGTTTGAGCTTTTTCCCAACCATCCTCTCCATCAACTGCAATAAATATTTCAAAGCCTTCATCTTCTAGAAATGTTTTAACAGCTGTTCTTAAACCAGGCTCATCATCAACTAATAAAATTTTTGATTTTCTTACCGGTTCATTATGTATTTGATTAATTTCATTCATTTTTTAAATTTTTTAATTTGTTTTTCTAGTAATAAACAGAATTTTATATACTATACATAATGCTATCAACTCCCATACAGCTAGACTATCAATCTTCGACGCCTTGCTCTAAAGATGTTGTTGATTCTATGAAACCTTTTTGGAGTGAGATATTTTCTAACCCTGCAAGCAAATCTAATTTGGCAGGGATTAATGCAAGCGCTATATTGGAAGCCTCAAGAGAAAAAATTGAACAAAATTTATTTCTTAAGAATAAAAAAGTTATTTTTACAAGTGGTGCAACAGAATCAAATAACTTAGCTTTATTAGGTTTTTCTAGAAATTACTATAAAAAAACAGGAAATTATGGACATATTATTACCTTAAAAACTGAGCATAAAGCTGTTTTGGAGCCCCTCAACCAACTAAAAAAAGAGGGATTTATGGTTACAGAAATTAATCCTGAAAAAGACGGCTTAGTTTCAGAAGAACAATTCAAAAAAAATATAAGAGAAGATACATTTCTGGTTAGTGTCATGTTGGCAAATAACGAAATAGGAGTTATTCAGCCCATAAAGAATATTTCAAAGATATGTAAATCGAGAGGAATAACCTTTCACTCTGATTTTGCGCAATGTTTAGGTTATATCGAGTTAGATAATTTATTATCAGATGTAAATATGATAACCGTGAGTTCTCATAAAATATATGGTCCTAAAGGGATAGGACTTCTTTTGATTGATGAAGAAATTAGTCTTGAGCCTTTAATTGTGGGAGGAGGTCAGGAATATGGTCTCAGGTCTGGTACATTACCTCTTCCTTTAGTAGTTGGCTTTGCTAAAGCAATAGAGATAGCAGTTTTAAATCAAGAAAAAAATGCTGAGAAATTACTTTTGCATAGAAATAACCTTCTAGAAGGTTTGTTAGAAAATAATTCTGGTTTATTAATTAATGGCTCCATAGACAAAAGATTACCTCATAATTTAAATTTGACTGTATTGGATTTAAATGGAGCAAAGTTTCATAAACATTTAAAATCTAAAATAATTTGTTCTAGTGGATCTGCATGTAGTAATGGTGAACCATCTCATGTTTTACTAGCCTTAGGTAGATCTTTTAAAGAAGCAGAATCTTCAATAAGGTTAAGTATTGGATTAAGTACTAATTCAAAAGATATAAAACAAGCAATTAATATTCTTACGAATACGATCAGATCATTACGATAGAAATTATTGTCTTTTAATTTAATTGAGCAACTCTTAATTTTCCACTTCTGGCTCTTTTGTTTAGTTCGACTTCTTGTTCAGAAGGAGTTATTGGCTTTTTTGTAAGGTTTTTTAGTCTTATATCATTCTTAAAAGAACTTTTAACTAACCTATCTTCCAGGGAATGAAAACTAATAATAGAAACAATACCCCCTGGCAAAAGCCATTCAGGGACAACTTGCAAGAATTTTTCTAATACTTCAATTTCTTTATTAACAGCAATTCTCAGTGCTTGAAATGTTCTTGTTGCTGGGTGTATTTTTTTATATCTTTGTTTTGGTGGGAAGCAGCCTGCAATAGAATAAGCTAATTCTTTTGTTCCAGAATATTTCCCATTTTCCTTCAAATCCATTTTTATTTTCCTAGCAATCTTTCTTGATAATCTCTCTTCACCATATTTATAAATTATGTTAGCTAGATCTTTTTCATTTAAAGCCTCAATTAATTTCTCTGCATTAACCTCAAGAAAAGGATTCATGCGCATATCAAGTGGACCATCTTTTTGGAAACTAAATCCTCTTTTAGGGTCATCAATTTGGTTACTATTTACTCCAAGATCTGCAATCACAAAAGAAACTTTTTCTTGCGGTACAAAATCCGCAAAATTTGAAGCTCTTATATCAAGCCTATTTTTAAATTCATCAAGTTTTATTGATGCTGATTTTCTTGCGAATGGATCTTGATCAAGTCCAATTATATTTAAATTCGAATATTGTCTCAATAACTGATAAGAATGGCCACCTCCGCCTAAAGTTGCGTCTATTCCTTTAAGTTGGTTGTTATGGATTAATGGGTAATGCTCTAATGAGGCCATAATCTCATCTGTCATAACTGATTTATGATTGAAAAAAGATGAATCAGATAGGTCAGTTTGCATAACTTTCGACTAAGATTTATTTAGAAGTTAAATTTCGAATGGCTCAGCTAGAGACTAGAACAGAACCGATGGTGGTCAATTTTGGCCCTCACCATCCCTCAATGCATGGGGTTTTAAGATTAGTTGTAACTCTTGATGGTGAGAATGTCATTGATTGTGAGCCTGTAATTGGATATTTACATAGAGGAATGGAAAAGATAGCTGAAAATAGGACAAATGTAATGTATGTCCCTTATGTAAGCAGAATGGATTATGCAGCAGGAATGTTTTATGAAGCTATTGTAGTAAATGCTCCTGAAAGATTAGCTAATATTCCAGTTCCTAAAAGAGCTAGTTATATCAGAGTTCTTATGCTGGAACTTAATCGTATTGCTAATCATCTGTTATGGCTTGGCCCCTTTTTAGCAGACGTAGGAGCTCAAACTCCATTTTTCTATATTTTTAGAGAAAGAGAAATGATTTATGATCTTTGGGAAGCTGCTACTGGGCAAAGACTAATAAATAATAATTTCTTTAGGATAGGTGGTGTCGCATGTGATCTTCCATACGGATGGTTAGAAAAATGTATAGATTTTTGCGATTGGTTCGGTCCTAAAATAGATGAATACGAAAAATTAATCACAAATAACCCAATTTTTAAAAAAAGAATTGAGGGTCTCGGAACAATACAAAGAGACCAGGCAATTAATTGGTCTTTGTCTGGCCCAATGCTTAGAGCTTCTGGAGTTTCTTGGGATTTAAGGAAAGTCGATAGTTATGAATGTTATGACGATTTTGATTGGCAGATTGCTTCAGAAAAAGAAGGAGATTGTTATGCGAGATATCGAGTGAGAGTCGAAGAGATGAGACAATCACTAAGCATTATTCGCCAAGCCTGTAAAATGATTCCAGGAGGTCCAACAGAAAATTTGGAAGCTCAAAGAATGGCGACTGAAGATAAGAAGAGTGCAATATTTGGTATGGACTATCAATATGTAGCTAAGAAGGTTGCTCCAACTTTTAAAATTCCTAACGGAGAATTGTATACAAGATTAGAGTCCGGTAAAGGAGAAATAGGGGTATTCATTCAAGGAAATAATGAAGTTACCCCATGGAGATTTAAAATCAGAGCAGCTGATTTAAATAATCTGCAAATATTGCCTCATATTCTTAAAGGTGCCAAAATCGCCGATATTATGGCAATCCTTGGCTCAATAGATGTCATTATGGGATCTGTTGATAGATAAGTTCTTTAAATGAAACCCGCTAATTGGTTGATATTGCAGAAGAAGGTAAGATTCGGTGATTGTGATTCTGCAGGTGTAATTCATTTTCATAACTTGTTAAAATGGTCCCACGAAGCTTGGGAAGAGAGTATCGAAATTTACGGGATTCCATATCAAGATATTTTTCCAGATTTTTCTATACGTAAAAGTCAAAATATTTTTCCCATAGTAAACTGCGAAGCAAACTTTCTTGCGCCTATAAAAATTGGAGATTTCTTAAAAGTAAAAATTGCTCCTCATAAAATTAATACACATTTGTTCCAAGTAAATAGCTTTTTTATAAAAAATGGAAATAAAGTAGCAGAAGGAAAAATAATACATTGTTCTTTAGATGTTGATTCAAGAAATAAAATAGAAATTCCCGATCAGTTAGAAAGATGGATAGAAGCTTCAAATGTAACAACAAATTTAAAAGAATGCTAATTATTATTTTTTAAATTTATAGTTTATTTTTTCTGTACTGGTATTTTTTTTAACAACCCACTTTTCAGGTCTTTCATGTTTAGGCCAACTTTGAGAAAATTTTTTTAATAAATTTAATGAATTTTCAATATTTTTATGATTTGTATTTTCTTTATATTCCACAATTATTTTAATTTTGTTTCCCCATAATTTGTCGGATACTTTTAAAATTTTGAATTTATTAATTGGGATATTTTCTTTAATAATGAAATCATTTAATCGAGATTCAATTACTGTCGGGAAAACGATTTCTCCCCCTGAATTAAAAGCGTTATCACTTCTTCCAAGAAAGTTTAAATATGAAGAATTATTGATTTGATTAATTTCACCTAAATCACCGGTTTGCCACCACCCATTTTTATTTTTGAAATTTTCAGTTTTTGAAGAGTCTTTTATTTCGATTCCAATTCTGGCTGATTTTATCTCGATTAATCCTTTTGCGTTAATTCTTATTTTTGTATCAGGTAGTATTTCTCCAACATTTTTAAAACCCATTAAGAATTCTTTTGGTTTTAAACTCGTAACCATTGCTGCTGTTTCAGTTGAGCCGTAACAAGGTGCTAATTTAATTTTTTCTTCTATACATTGCTCTGCAGTGTCCCTTGAAATTGAAGCTCCACCTACCCAAATTAGATCAAAAATTTTTAGCCAACTAATACCATCTTTTTGAGCTAAAAGTCTTTGTAATTGTGTAGGTACTAATGATGTGATCAAGTATTTTTTATTTTGTTTTGATTTCATTGTAAAAAGTAAAAGTTCTCGAGTTTTTTTTATTAAATTAGGAGAAATATTAATACAATCACATCCCCAAGTTTGACTTCTAAAAATTGGCATTAATCCACTTATATGGTTAAGTGGTAAGGTATTTAAAATTAGGCATTTTTGCAATTCAAATCCTTGCTCTATTAGCCATTTCCCTGATGTAATAGCAGATAATTGAAGATTATTTAAGTGGTGAAAACATTGTCTTGGTTTTCCAGAACTCCCGCTACTGTTTAAGATAATTGCTGGCCCATTTTCTGTAATTGAATCTAATACGAATTCATCTTCATAAAATTTGTTTTTTACATAAATAATTTTATTCTCTCTAATTTTTTCAATAATTTTCTCTACAGATTCAGTTTCATTATCTTCAACTTCAATAGTATGAATTTTATTTTTCATAGTTGATCCCATATCTTTTTTGCTTCATTTGAAAATAGAAAAGAATTAGGGAATTTATTCATTGCTAAACCAGGAACTTTTGGTGTTGGTCCTTGTAATTGTAGAGAAGATAAATGATAAAGCCATCTCTTCCCTATTCCAGTTTCAAATGAGGAACTTATAGATATTAAAGCTTTTTTATTTTCTAATTCTCTTAAAAGCTTAACTGGATTATTTTCTTGAGAAGGCCTTCGAATTTGCCAACCCTTCCATTCATCAATCAAAGTTGGAAATTTTAAAAGTGATTCGTCTAAGGCTACTGGGATTTTTTTGTTTAGTTCTGTCATTCCTTCAATATCATCAATACATAGAGGTTGTTCTAACCAATCTATATTTTTGTTGTCTTTCAAAATATCAGCCCATCTATTTGCTATCTTTCTTCCCCACGAACCATTAGCATCTATTCTTAATTTAATATTATTGCCTATTTGGCTTAAAATTTCTTCTAAATTTGCTTCTTCCTCATGGTTATCTCTTAACGCAACTTTCCATTTAATGGTTACTGATTTTCCAATATTAGATTTTCTTTTTTTAATTTCATTTAGCTCTGAAATTACATTTTTCGAATCTAAAAGTATGGCTGATTTATCAATTTTATCAAATGCATAGTTTTCTTTAAAAATTATTTTTCCATTTATCTCAGCTAATGCAGAATTTATTGCAGATTGAATGCATGGGTGAAAAATATTTATTTCCTCAGATAAATTAAATACTTCTAAATTCTCAGGGATCAGATTTAGTTGTTTTGCACATTTTTTTAAGTCTTCTTCTAGAAGTGGTGAAACTTCTCCAAACCCAAATTTTTTATCATTACTTGATAATTTAATTATCCAACCCAGTTTTGTAAGATAAGTGGTTTTAGAATTTTCTACTTTTGTGGATAACTTAAAGCTATAAGATTTTTTTCTAAATATTAAGTTCATTTAGTAAGTAAGTAATTTAATATTAATCCTGAGATTAAGCCAACTCCATTAAGAGTTTGAAATTTTATTGCGACGAATTTGGAATTTTTTATTGCAGAAGGTTTTTTATAAGAAGATCTTAATAAATTTATAAGTCTTTTTGCTTGAGGAAAACTAATCAAATAAAGGACACAAAAAACTGGAATAAATTCAGTAACTATAGTTAAAAGTTGAAAAATATATATTGTAAAAATTATCCAAGGCACAAATTGAGAACCTTTTTTTGCTCCTAGGCGAACTAAAGGTGAATTTTTCCCATGCTTTTTATCTTCAGAAATTTGATGAAAATGAGAACAGAATAATACAAGAGTTGTTGCCAATGAAGGTCCTGAACCAAGTAATAAAGAAACTTTCCAGGGAATATCTTCCAAGTAAATATTAGACGGATTTAACGCAATTAAGACTGCAGAGTATGCAAAAGGTCCAAATGCAAGCCAGCATAATGGTTCTCCTAAACCTTGATAGCCAAATCTAAAAGGAGGTCCTTGATATAAATATCCTAAGAAGCAGCAAGATGCCACCAAAATTAAAATGTTTATACTTGTTGATACTGAAATAATTGAAATTATTAATAAACCAATAACTAAAGATGTATATGCAATAAATGAAATTATTTTTTTATTTTTTACAAGATTTACAATTGAATGGAATTTAAATTCATCGATTCCTGTTTCTGCGTCGAATAAATCATTGGTTAAGTTTTCCCAAAGTAATATAAAAATTGCAGCTAAAGTAAACGCAATCAAATTATAAATTTTTACCTTTTCATATTGATTGAGTATATAAGCCCCTGTTATTAAAACCGGAAGTATGGCTACAGAATAAAGAGGCCATTTTATCGCTTGTTTCCATAATTTTTTTTTATCTTCGTCCATTTTTATTAAACTCACAAAATTCGATTATTTTTAAATGTAGTTTATAAATTGAGTTACATTTTTTACTTTATTGCATGATTTTTAGTTATTTTCAATAAGTAATGAAAAATGATTTAAACTTAACAGATTTTTTAAAAGATGTATTTTCCTCTTTCGATAAGAAAGTGGAGAATGCTGGATTAGTAAGTATTTGTGTTGAGATTCCTTGTTTTGATCTATTACAAGTATATGAATTGTTTATAAATAAATATTCGTTTTCTTCATTTTGGGAGGAATCAAATGGTATTTCATATATTGCTTTTGAGAAATGTAAATATGTTACTTTGGATGGTCCAAAAAGATTTGAGCTGGCAAAAGAGTTTAATTCTGAGAATTTTAAAAATTTAATTAACTTAACTAATGAATCACATAATTCTGCACTGTCAAAAATAATTTATTTATTTTCTTTTTCAGAAAACTTGAATAATAAGAATTTATCTTCTGATGTCCCTAGTTTGGAAGCTATCTTACCAAAAATATTAATTATTAAAAGTAATAAGAATTGTTGGTTAAGAATCAATGGTCATGTTGAAGGTAAATCATCATTAAGAACATTAATTGAAGAAATATGGACAATTAGAAATCAAGTTATTAATTCTGGCTCAGAATTAATAAAATCATCTGTCTTAAAAACTAGTTTTGATTTACCTACTATTGATCATTTCTTGCACTCTTTAGAAACTTCTAATACAAGTTTGAAAAAAGTAGTAAATAGAGGAATTCAACTAGTAGAAAAAGGCATTCTCGAAAAGATAGTTTTAGCAAATAGGATTAAAATAAAATTTAAAAATAAATTAGATTTAGTAGAAATTTTAAAAAGATTAAAAAAGAATCATCCAAATACGTGCAGATACGTTTGGAAAAGAAATAGTAAGGATATTTTGTTTGGAGCATCTCCAGAAAAATTATTTTCTTTTACTAAGCCTAATTTAACTTTGGAGGCTCTTGCTGGAACTATTTCTACTAATTCAAATTTTAAGAAACTCCTAAAAAGTACTAAAGATTTAAAGGAACATAATTACGTAACACAGTATTTGATTAAATGTTTAGAAGTTTCAAAAATAAAAAACTTTAAAAAAAGTGATATCAAGGTAAATTCATTTGGAGATATTTCTCATTTGCAAACACTGATTTTCTCTCAAGTTGAAAATATATGTCCTTTTGAATTGCTTAAAAACTTACATCCATCTCCGGCTGTTTGTGGTTATCCAAAAAATGCAGCATTGGATTGGATAAACACTCTTGAGTCTTTTCCTAGAGGAAATTATGCTTCTCCATTGGGTTGGGTTGATTCATCAGGAAATGCTTCATTTCTTTTAGCAATAAGAGGAGCAAGGTATATTGAAGAAAATATTGAATTTACTGCCGGTTCAGGAATAGTTTCAGGCTCCGTTTTAGAGAAAGAAATAGATGAGATTAAATTAAAATTTGAATCTATAGTAAAACAAATATTTTTCGCTAAAAGTCCTAGATAATTTCCAATAATTTTTCAATAACTTCCTCTGAAACATTCTTATTGGATAAATTTTCTATTTCTCTTAAACCTGTTGGACTGGTTACATTAATCTCGCTAAGCATTTCATTTATTACATCAATTCCTACAAAAAATAAACCCTCATCTTTAAAGTGTTGGGATAATTCTGAGCAGATACGTTTTTCTTTTTCTGTTAATAATGTTGGTTCAGCCTTTCCTCCCATCGCTAAATTACTCCTAAAATCTCCTCCTTGAGGAATCCTATTTATCGATCCAATTGCTTCACCGTTTACGATAATTATTCTTTTATCACCTTCTATGACTTCAGGAATAAATTTTTGCATCATAACGGGTAATTCTTCTTGAGAAGTGATTAATTCAATGATTGATTTAATGCCTGGAGAATTTTTATTTATCCTTATAACACCTTGACCACCTTTTCCTCCAAGAGGTTTTATGACTACTTCATTATTTATATTTGCAAAATTAATAAGATCTTTTACCTTACTCGCAACTATTGTAGGTGCCATTAAGTGGCTGTATCTCAAAGCACCTAGCTTTTCATTCCATGCTCTTAACGATGAGGGTTTGTTGATTACTTTTACTCCTTTTCTTTCGGCAACTTCTAAAAGATGGGTTGCATATAAATAACCCTCATTTACAGGAGGATCTTTTCTCATCCAAATGCAATTAAATTCGGCGAGAGGTATGCAATCATTATCTTTGAAAGAAATCCACGGATTTACTTCAACTTTTACCGAAGATGCCCATACTTCATCACCTCTAGCTTCAAGGTCCTGAGGAGTACAACTCCAGATTTCAATATTTTTTTTTGATGATGCTTGCATTAAAGCAGCAGTTGAATCTTTTAAGGGATTTATATTTTTTATTGGATCTATCACGAATAGAAATTTCATAAGATCTAGTTTATTAATGCGTCTAATTTATTTTCATTTTCTAATTTGTAGAGATCATCGCAGCCTCCGATACCCTCATTATCTATAAATATTTGTGGTAATGTTCTTCTACCATCAGCTCTTTCAATCATCAAAGCTCTGGCATCTTTATCACCATCTATTTTATATTCTGTAAAATTTATATTTTTTTTCTTGAGAAGTGATTTTGCTCGAATACAGAATGGGCAATATTGCCAAGTATAAATTTCAACTTTGGACATTTTTTTAAAATAATACTTAGTTTATACTATTAAACAAAAGTGCCTGTTAGATTATAAATAACGATTAAATTCTATTTTGATAGATATTACAGATTTCAAAAAAGATCTTTCGGAACTAACAGAGCGCCTGGGTAATGCTCAGGATTGTCTTTGACGTTCCAAGATTAAAAGCGAAAAGGAGAGAGTTAGAGCAAATTTCTGCTCAGCCTGAATTTTGGGAGAATCAAGAAGAAGCGAAAAAACAAATGTTAATCCTTGATGATGTTAAGGCACAACTTGAATTGTTGGATAAATGGAAAACTTTTATTTCTGATGCTAATGCCTCTCTTGAGCTTTATTCTTTAGAACCAGAAGAGGAAATGATTTTGGAGTCCAAGCAGGGCTTAAAGAAATTACGAGAGAATTTGGATAAATGGGAATTTGAAAGATTGTTATGTGGTGAATACGATAAGGAAGGAGCAGTAGTTTCTATCAACGCAGGTGCTGGTGGAACAGATGCTCAGGATTGGGTAGAGATCTTATTGAGAATGTATTCAAGATGGGCCGATAATAATCAAATGAGTTTAATTATCAATGAATTGTCTCAAGGAGAAGAAGCAGGTATCAAAAGTGTAACTTTTGAAATTGATGGAAAATATGCATACGGATATTTACAACATGAAAAAGGAACTCATAGATTAGTAAGAATTTCTCCTTTCAATGCTAATGGTAAAAGACAAACCAGCTTTGCTGGTGTGGAGGTCATGCCAAAATTAGATGAGAATATTTCTCTTGATATACCTGAAAAAGATTTAGAAATTACAACCAGTAGATCCGGTGGGGCTGGAGGACAAAATGTTAATAAAGTAGAAACAGCGGTTAGAATTGTTCATTTGCCTTCAGGGATTTCAGTAAGATGTACACAAGAAAGATCTCAATTACAAAATAAAG
>CACMNZ010000013.1 GCA_902615165.1 uncultured Prochlorococcus sp. | reverse complement strand
GCCAGAGGAAAACCTTCTAGTCCAGTATCAAGAAAATGAAAATAAACTGCAAATGCCATGGTTGAGAATAAACCAAGGGAAGAAAGCCTAGCAAAAATCCCTAAAGCCAATCCTGCAGGGCATACCAATTGAGTAATTCCTGCTGCAAAGGTCCAGATAACAGGATCACCTGGCAAAAATGGGAAGTACTTACCAACGACAAACTCAGCAAAACCCTGAGGATCCTGAAGTTTCTCAAGGCCATGATGGATCATTAAAGCACAAAAACCAATTCTTAAAATAAAAATCGATAGTTCTCCAAGGATATTTACTTCTGACCCTGAAGATGAATTGGCCACTACAACTTCAACTTTTTGGGGCGCTTTAGTTCTATTCATACTTGCGGTTTGAACCTGATTAGTTTGTGCTTTGTCTTCCATACTTCATAAATTTTTCATTATTCTAGTTAATAAAGTAGATCTTTTGGAATTATCTGACTAATAAATTAAAAAAACTAAGCAAATTTATAAATGAATGACAAATTTAGGACGTAATATCTATTAACTTTTCAATAACATCTGCGACAACTTTATCAGGAGTGGAGGCCCCTGAGGTAATTCCTACATTAATTTTTCCACTAGGTAGAAAATTATTTTTAAGTTCTAACTCTGATCCAAGTGGTTTATGAAATATTGAGTTTTCTTTAACTGATATCCTCTCAGGAGTATCAATGTGAAAAGAAGAAATATTTTTAGTAATTGCTATTTCTTGCAGATGAGTGGTATTAGAAGAATTGAAGCCTCCTATAACTACTAGAATATCAAGGTCTTCATCAACCAAAGAAAACATTGCATCTTGTCTTTCTTCAGTTGCATCACAAATAGTATTAAAAGCTAAAAAGTGACTATTTAAGTTTTCTGGTCCAAATTTTTTTAACATCGTCCTTTCAAAAACCTTTCCAATTTCCTCAGTTTCGCTCTTAAGCATAGTTGTCTGATTAGCAACTCCCACTCTATCTAAATCTTTATCCGGATCAAATCCATTAGAACAAGCTTTAGCAAATTTGTTCATAAACTCATTTCGATTTCCTCTCCCTAGAATATATTCAGATACGTAGTTTGCTTCTTCTAGATCAAGTACAACTAAATATTTTCCTGCGAATGAACTTGTAGCGAGAGTCTCTTCATGCTTAAATTTTCCATGAATAATAGAAGTAAAAACATGTTTTTTATGTTTTTCAACAGTATGCCAAACCTTTGATACCCATGGACAAGTTGTATCAATGATATGACAACCTTTTTCATGCAACAGTTTCATTTCTTGAACAGTAGCTCCGAAAGCAGGAAGTATTACAACATCTCCATTGGAAACTAAAGAAAAATCTTTAATTCCATTTTTAGCTGAAATGAATTTTACATTCATTTTTCTTAAATGATCATTAACCGAGGGATTATGAATTATTTCGTTTGTTATCCAAATATTTTCATTTGGGTAATGTCTTCTAGTTTCATAAGCCATTGCTACAGCTCTTTCAACTCCCCAACAGAAACCAAAGGCTTGGGCCAATTTAATATTAAGTCTACCTTTAGTGTAAGTAAAACCATTATCCCTAATAGAACTTATCAAATCACTTTCGTAAGCTTCTTCTAACGCTTGAGCTCTTTTTGTTGGAGAATCGAAACCCCTTCTATTGTATCTATCAGAATGATGAAGGGATCTTCTAAAAGCTTGAGTATCCATTAATCTATATTACAACGTTTTAAATAATTTTTCGTAAAAAAAAAGAAACCTGACATAAGTCAGGTTTCTTAAATCAATTTTCAGATAGATTATTTAGCAGATGCAAAGTCTGGATATGCTTCCATTCCATGCTCTCCTATATCTAAGCCTTGAGTCTCTTCCTCTTCAGATACTCGGATTCCACCGAATAATCCTCCAATTACAGACCAGGCAATCCAACAGGTAACTAGTGTCCAAATAGCATATGCTGCGGCACCAAGAGCTTGAACTAGAAGAAGGGTAATACCTCCACCATTGAACAATCCCATACCTGCTCCATCACCTTGTACGGCTGTACCCCAAAGACCTATAACTACAGTACCCCATACACCACAAACTCCGTGAACGGAGAATGCACCTACAGGATCATCGATCTCAGCGGCATCTAGTGC
This sequence comes from uncultured Prochlorococcus sp., assembly GCA_902615165.1. The sequence goes on along the minus strand of CACMNZ010000013.1, from coordinate 21,637 downwards.
TGCAACAGAAAAAACAACGATTATTCCACCTACTAGTCCTGCGAACCAGGCTCCAGCAAGAGTCATATCACCACAACCTGCAGTGATACTAACCAAACCAGCAAGGATTCCGTTAATTATCATTGTAAGATCAGGTTTACCAGAAGTTAATGTTGAAACAATAGTTGCACCAATAGCTCCAGCTGCTGCTGCCAAAGTAGTTGTTACAGCAACATATGGAACCCATTGATCCATAGCAAGTTGAGAACCGGGGTTAAATCCATACCAACCTATCCATAGGACTAATGCACCTAGAGTAGCTATAGCCATATTGTGTCCTGGCATAGCCTGTGGTTTCCCATCAGAGTATTTGCCAATTCTTGGTCCAAGAAGCATAGCTCCTACAAGACCCGCCCATGCTCCAACTGAGTGAACAATTGAAGAACCAGCAAAGTCAACAAAACCTAAAGAATCAAGCCAACCACCATTCCATTTCCAGCTACCAGCAATTGGATATATAAATGCAGTTAATACAACAGCAAAAACAACAAATTCTCCAAATTTAACTCTTTCAGCAACAAGACCGGATACGATAGTTGCCGCAGTTCCTGCGAATGCAGACTGGAACAAGAAATCAACTGTTGGGACTAATCCAGCATCAGTTACCATATCTGCAGTAACTGTAGGATCAAAAAATAAGCCGCCAAAATAAAGCCATCCGTCAGCAACACTACCTCCGTACATTAAGGAATAGCCGATAAACCAATAAGAGGTTACAGCTAGAGCAAATACGAATAGGTTTTTAGCAAGGATGTTTACTGCGTTCTTAGAACGACACATACCTGCTTCAACCATAGCGAAACCGGCGTTCATAAAGATCACTAGGATAGTAGCGATCAAAAGCCATAAATTGTTAGCAAGAAAAGCTGCATTCAACTCAGGTAAATCAGCTGCATGAGCTGAAAGATTAAAAATACCTAAACCAAACAAAGCTAAAGGAACAGTCGCAAGCCACAACATAGAGCGGTTTGAACTAAATCCTCGAATACTCCTCAAAAGGAGCATAGGTCCATTCACAAGACTTGCATCTTGTAATTTGGACCTAGAGCGCCTTTGAGGCGTTTGCAAAGCAGTGGTCATAAAAAAAAATTAGATCTGCAAAAAAACAGTTTGTGCTGTTTCCTTTCATATTTAATTTTGCTCAAAAAACTTATTAGTGTCTAGTAGTCGTTGTTACCAATTTTATAGTTGCATCCTAAAACTATATCTGTTAAATTAAAAAAATTTTTTTTTTAGAGTTTCAAAATATCAAGATTTTACTTATTTCAAAGGTTTAATTCCTTTCCATGTTATGTGGTCTTTATGAAATTCAAAGGAACACGGAATAGTTATCATTCCTGCACTTAAAGATTCTCTAAAAAGGTTGCCATATAAGGGATCTGCTTCATCTCCAGGGGCAAAAAAACAAGCGTCTTTTCTAGTAATACACAGTACTAAAACACTTTTACTTTCAGGAATTAATTCTTTTAATTCTAAGAGGTGTTTTTGACCTCTTTTCGTTACTGTATCTGGGAATAGAGCTATATTTTCTTTAATCCAAGTCGTATTTTTAACTTCTATGTAAATGTTACGTTTATCAGGATTTGAAGATTTTGGAGTTAAAAAAAAGTCAATTCTGCTTTTATTATCTTTTCCATAGGGAACTTCAGATTTAATTGTCTCTATTTCGCCTATTGTCTCTTTTAGCAGATTTTTCTCAATAACCTTTCTGATTAACTTATTTGCAAATAGAGTATTAATACCTACCCAAACCTCCTCGTTTTTTGCATTCAATACACATATCTGTTCCCAAGTAAAAGGTAATTTTCTTTTTGGAGAAGGGGAAACACTTATTCTTACTTTTGCTCCCTCACTCAAAAGTCCCTTCATTGGGCCTGTATTAGCACAATGAGCAGTTACTACCTCTCCACTATTTAATTTAATATCAGCAAAAAACCTTTTATACCTCTTGATTAAAACCCCTTCAATTAATGGATCAAATTCAATTATCCGATCATTCATAAATATGTCGTTAGTTAAAAATCAAATATAATTGAAACTTAAACTTCTTTAAAATTTAGACAATTTCAAATGCATTCATTTTTAAAAAATAATGTTTTTTCAATTTCATTTGGTACTAGTCTAAGTAAATTAGCTGGATGTGTAAGACAAATATTCATAGCTGCTGCTTTTGGTGTTGGGATAACATACGACGCATTCAATTATGCTTATATAATACCTGGTTTTTTGCTAATAATAATTGGAGGAATTAATGGTCCCTTACATAATGCAATTGTTGCAGTTTTAACTCCTCTTAACAAAAAAAATGGAGGGATTGTTCTAACTCAAGTAAGTATAAAACTTTCAATATTATTATTCATTTTAGCCATATTGATTTACTCGAACTCCAGTTTATTAATTGAATTATTGGCCCCCAATTTAAGTTCGGAAGCCAAATCAATTGCTACTTACCAATTAAAAATACTTACGCCATGTATCCCTTTATCCGGCTTTATAGGTTTAAGCTTTGGCGCCTTAAATTCCCAAAGAAAATTCTTTTTATCAAGCATAAGTCCAGCAATAACAAGCGTAACAACTATTTTTTTTATTTTATTTAGTTGGATTTTCAACCAAGAAAATACATCTTTTCATTTCTTTACAAATACGGGATTACTAGCTTTTGCAACTTTGGCAGGAACTTTAATTCAGTTTATTGTTCAAATTTGGGAAATAAATAAAATTGGTCTCTTGAGATTAAAGTCAACCTTCAATTTATTTAAAGATGAAGAGAGGAGGATTTTCAAACTAATTATTCCAGCATCTATCTCATCAGGTCTAAGTCAAATTAATGTTTTTATCGATATGTTTTTCGCTTCAAGTTTTCAAGGCGCAGCATCTGGACTAGCTTACGGAAACTTTCTCATACAAGCCCCCTTAGGAATATTATCTAACTCCTTGATTCTGCCATTACTTCCAAAATTCTCTAAATTGAGAAGTGAAAAAGACGAAAGAGGTCTCCAAAAAAAATTGATATCTGGAATAGAGTACTGTTTTTTGACAGCTATTTTTTTAACCGGATTTTTCATAACATTCAATAATCAAATCGTACAATTAGTTTTTCAAAGAGGATCTTTTGATTATTCAGCAACTTTAAAAGTAAAAAAAATATTAATTGCTTATGCAATTGGTATACCCTTTTATCTTTATAGAGATTTATTAGTAAGAACCTACTACTCAATAGAAAAAACAAATTTCCCTTTTAAGTCTTCATTTGCAGGGATAATATTTAATATTTTTTTTGATTGGTTTTTAATTGGTGCTCCAATTAAGAATTTTGGGAATCTTTCTCCTTATAATTTTGGAGTCGTGGGAATAATTTTATCTTCAGTAATAGTCAACCTTATAGTCTCTATTTTGCTTTCTTTTAATCTGCGAAATGAAGATATCCATTTACCTAACTTGGATTTATTGAGGAAAATTAGCCTCATGTCATTAGCAGCATTTATAGACAGCACACTTTGTTTTACTATTCTCCAAACTACGAATAACTTCAATTCAAATCTCGAAGAATTTTTATTATTAATATTTGGAACTCTAACTTTTTTTGTGATTTATTTTTTACTTACAAAATGCTTGAAAGTAAATAAATTTAAAGTTTCAAAAAAAGAGATTTAGTTTTTAAAAAAAACTTTCCAATATCTCTTCTAATTCTAAAATTTGTGAGTTAGTGATTAAATTAATCAGTGGAATACTATTAACACCATCCCCTACTTTTACATTTATTGCTTTCAGACTTAATTTTGCAGCCTCCAATGGGCCTTGATCTTTATTGCTGATACATTCAATAGCAAGATGCCTAGCTAGTCCAGCGTCTCCAAGATACAAATTCCACTTTTCTATTTTTATAAAAACCTTTTCGGAAATAACATTTTCTAGATCACTTATACTTATCTGAGAGTCCATAAATAGAAATTAATTTAAGTTGATTGTTTTGAAGTATCTTTAGGTTTTTTTATAATTACGAAAAGTAAATGGGAGGCCAAAAGAACCGACCAGACAATTGCAAAATTATTAAAATAGCTGATTTCATATTTAATCTCTTTAAAAAGCCACGTGCCACTTACAATCGCAGTAAATATCATGCAGTGAATAACAAAATTTACTATTCGAGAAAAATGTTTATAGATAGGATCTTCTGAATCACCATTTCCGTACCACTTTATAGGCATACTAATAATTGGATTGTTAATAATAGACATTTTACCCGAAATCTAGTTGACTAAGAGACCCTGAAACAGAGATATTACATAATTATGCGCCTGTAGCTCAGTGGATTAGAGCACCTGACTACGGATCAGGGTGTCGGGAGTTCGAATCTCTCCAGGCGCGTTTAAAATTCTGAAATATTCTTTTTATATTTTTCTAAAAAATATCGTCTATATTATGGGTATTACTTATCAAATTCAATGAATATCCTTCAAAATCTTAAAGAAAGTGATCCAGTAATATCAAATTTTATTAACTCTGAAAAAAATAGGCAAGAAACTCATCTTGAGTTAATCGCAAGTGAAAATTTCGCATCAATTGCCGTTATGCAGGCTCAAGGTTCCGTCCTTACGAATAAATACGCCGAGGGATTACCCCAAAAAAGATATTACGGGGGATGTGAATTTGTTGATGAAATCGAAGAATTAGCTATTCAGAGAGCGAAAAAATTATTTAATGCAAATTGGGCTAATGTTCAACCCCATAGCGGAGCGCAGGCAAACGCTGCTGTCTTCCTAAGTCTACTTAAACCAGGCGACACAATCATGGGGATGGATTTATCTCATGGTGGACACCTAACTCATGGGTCTCCAGTAAATATGAGTGGTAAATGGTTCAATGCAGTTCACTATGGTGTAAATAAAAAAACTAGTGAATTAAATTTTGATGAAATAAGAGAGATAGCACTTGAAACAAAACCAAAATTAATCATATGTGGATATTCTGCTTATCCAAGAAAAATCGATTTTGAGTCATTTAGAAATATTGCAGATGAAGTTGGTGCATTCTTAATGGCTGATATTGCACACATTGCTGGTCTTGTAGCAAGTAAACTTCACCCAAATCCAATACCATATTGTGATGTAGTAACCACAACTACTCATAAAACATTAAGAGGGCCTAGAGGGGGACTTATCTTGTGTAAAGATGCAGAATTTGGAAAGAAACTTGATAAATCTGTTTTCCCTGGAACTCAGGGTGGGCCCCTCGAACATATAATTGCAGCTAAAGCAGTTGCATTTGGAGAAGCCTTGCAGCCAGATTTCGTTAATTATTCACAACAAGTAATAAAAAATGCAAAAGTTCTAGCTTCAACTTTAATAAATAGAGGTATTAATATCGTCAGTGGAGGCACTGATAACCATATTGTTTTACTCGATTTAAGAAGTATCAATATGACTGGTAAGATTGCTGACTTACTTGTAAGTGAAGTGAATATCACTGCAAATAAAAATACTGTTCCATTTGACCCTGAATCACCTTTTGTCACCAGCGGACTAAGGTTGGGAACTGCTGCTTTAACTACTAGAGGCTTTAATGAGGATGCTTTTGCTGAAGTTGGCGAAATTATTGCTGATAGATTACTTAACCCAGATGATTCACTGATTGAAAGTCAATGTAAAGAAAGAGTATTAACCTTATGTAATCGTTTTCCTCTTTATGAAAGCAAACTTGAAGCATCAATTAAATGAGTTTTAACTCCAAGGGAGTTGAAATTCTTTCTATAGGAACAGAGCTACTCTTAGGAAATATTATCAATACAAATGCTCAATGGATTTCTGAACAGTTATCTCAATTAGGCTTAAATCACTTTAGGCAATCAACTGTCGGTGATAATTGTGAGCGAATTATAAAAGTAATTCAAGAAATATCGAAAAGAAGTAATCTTCTAATTACAACTGGTGGCTTGGGACCCACCCCAGATGATTTAACTACTGAAGCAATAGCCAAATCTTTTAATGTATCTCTTTTTGAAAGAGAGCTCTTATGGGATGAAATTAAAAAAAAACTTTCAAACTCAAAACTTCAGGACGATTCCTCTAGCTTAAGGAAACAATGTTTCTTCCCAGAAAATGCTCAAATCATTAATAACCCTAGGGGCACTGCACCAGGAATGATTTGGGAACCAGTAAAAGATTTTACTATCCTTACTTTCCCAGGAGTACCCAGTGAAATGAAAACTATGTGGGAAGAGACGGCCTATGATTTCATTAAAACCAAATTCTCAGATAATTATTCCTTTTTTTCAACTACTCTTAAATTTGCGGGTATTGGAGAATCAAGCGTTGCTGAAAAAATTAATGATCTATTAAATCTTAAAAACCCTACCGTTGCTCCATATGCAAACTTAGGAGAGGTTAAACTCAGAATCACCGCGCGAGCAAAGAACGACCTAGAAGCAAAAAATATAATTAAACCTATTAAAAAAAAATTAAAAAAAGATTTTTCAAAATTTATTTTTGGAGAAGATAACGATACTCTTCCTAGCGTTTTAATAAAAGAATTAACCAAGAGGAACGAAACTATTGTTTTTGCTGAATCCTGCACAGGAGGTCTTCTATCTTCATCACTAACCTCAATATCAGGCTCATCTCAAGTTTTTCAAGGTAGTATTGTTTCCTATAGTAATGAACTAAAAAATTCATTATTAAATATTTCTAAAGAAAAGCTTACAAAATACGGAGCTGTTTCTGAAGAAGTTTGTGAGGCCATGGCAATTAATGTAAAAAAGAAATTAGGGGCAGATTGGGCAATAGCAATTAGTGGAATAGCTGGTCCTAACGGAGGCAGTCAAGATAAACCCGTTGGACTTGTCTATATTTCAATTTCAGGACCGAATAATCATATAACTAATATAAAAAAACTATTTAACTCAACACGAAATCGAATAGAAATTCAAAGACTAAGTGTAAATGTGTGTTTGAACAGCCTCCGATTAATCCTATTATCGAATAGTAAGTAACTATTTTTACAAATTGAGTCAAGATACCCTATTTGATAAAGTTTGGGATTTACATAAGGTTTCAAGTCTTCCTGGAGGATCTGATCAAATATTTATTGGTCTTCACCTTATCCATGAAGTGACGAGTCCTCAAGCATTTGGTGCTTTAAAGGACAAAAAATTAAAAGTAAAATTCCCTGATAGAACTGTTGCTACTGTTGATCATATTGTGCCAACAGATAATCAGAGCAGGCCTTTCAAAGATAATCTCGCTGAACAGATGATTGAAACACTTGAGAAGAATTGCTTAGAACATAAAATAAGATTTTTTAATATTGGTAGTGGTAATCAAGGAATAGTTCATGTAGTAGCACCGGAATTAGGCCTAACTCAGCCAGGAATGACTATCGCTTGTGGAGATTCTCATACTTCAACTCATGGAGCTTTTGGGTCAATTGCTTTTGGTATAGGTACCAGTCAAGTAAGAGATGTTCTTGCTACCCAAACCTTAGCCATGAACAAATTGAAAGTGAGGCAAATTTGGTGTGACAATAAATTATCTAAGGGTGTTTATGCAAAGGATTTAGTCCTTCATATAATTAATAAACTTGGTGTAAAGGCAGGAGTAGGTTTTGCATATGAATTCGCAGGACCTGCGATACATGAATTATCAATGGAAGAAAGGATGACGATATGCAATATGTCTATTGAAGGAGGAGCAAGATGCGGCTACATCAACCCTGATGAAAAGACCTTTAGTTACATTAAAAATAAGTTATGTGCCCCAAAAAATGAGCATTGGGACAGCGCTCGCAGATGGTGGGAATCATTAAAAAGCGATGAAAATTCAATTTATGATGACGTAATTAAACTAGATGCTTCTAAGGTAGAACCAACCGTAACCTGGGGGATTACTCCCGGCCAAAGTATAAGCATTAATCAACAAATCCCTCTTTTAGATGAATTATCCCCAAATGATAAATTAGTTGCAGAAGAGGCTTATGAATATATGAGTTTCAAGCCTGGACAATTAATAAAAGATACTCCTGTAGACGTTTGTTTCATAGGTAGTTGCACAAATGGAAGAATCAGTGACTTAAGGGTTGCAGCTAAAGTATTAAAAGGCAAAAAAGTATCCAAGAATGTCAAAGCATTTGCAGTTCCAGGTTCAGAAAAAGTAGCCTCTGAAGCAAAACAAGAAGGTCTTGATCAGATATTTAAGGATTCTGGATTTCAATGGAGAGAGCCTGGCTGCTCAATGTGTTTAGCAATGAATTCAGATAAGCTAATAGGTAATCAAGTTAGCGCTAGTTCTAGTAATAGAAATTTCAAGGGTCGGCAAGGGTCTCCCAGTGGAAGAACACTGCTCATGAGTCCAGCAATGGTTGCTGCTGCTGCAATTAATGGCAAAGTCAGTGACGTTAGAGAATTTATCAACTGATGAAATCAGAGTTTAACCCGCCAATTGGAAAAATTTCAAATATTATCGGGCAATGTATCTCGTTGATTGGAAATGACATTGATACAGATCGAATAATTCCAGCGCGTTTTTTGAAGTGTGTTAACTTTGATTCATTGGGTGAATCTGTTTTTGAAGATGATAGAAAAACTTTAAAGGGAAGGCATCCTTTTGATCTTGAGGAGAACAAAAATTCCTCGATACTAATTGTTAATAGCAATTTTGGATGTGGCTCCAGCAGAGAACATGCCCCCCAAGCGCTCATAAGATGGGGTATAAAAGCAATTATAGGGGAAAGTTTCGCCGATATTTTTTACAGTAACTGTATTGCAATCGGAATTCCCTGTTTTACGCTACCTAAAAAATCCATAGAAGAAATACAAAACTATTGCGATAATCAATTTTTATTTTTAGAAATTGATCTGAAAAAATCCATCGCAAAATCAAAAGATTTAAATTTAAACCTTGAGATTAAGGAAAGCTCAAGAAAAATGTTTTTATCAGGAGAATGGGATGCTACTTCTACACTACTTGACAATGAAAATCTAATAGAAAATAAATTTAACCAATTACCTTATATAAAATTTATTTAAGTCGTTTAATAGATAAAAATTCAAAATTATGGAATATTTTTTTAAAAACATTTATCTTACAATATACAAAATAAAGTCTAGGTTATTTAATCCTGAGGACTTTCTAAATCTTTCCTATTAGGAGTTCTAGTTGGGTCACTAGCTAAAAATCCGAAGAGAAAGATACCAACGAAGAAAAATACAATTGTGTATACAGAAATTTTAAGGGCAAGCATGGAGTTACTAGTGCTAACAGATTTATATCCTATTAAATTTATATTTAAATTATGGCAAAAGGTTTACTTTTTGTATTTTTGGAAAATTTTGAAATACTTTAATAGGAATTAATCATCATGATCATCCCATGGATCTGTGAGCTTTGCAGCTTTAGGTCCGAATGCAGTCCAAAGACCGAAGCCTGTTAGAGCTAATAATAATGCCAGTACTGTTATTGCTATAGAAACAGCTGGATCTGGAGCGGATGATAAAGTTTGCATCAATTTTGCTAAGTTTGTAAACAATTTATGTATAAGTTCTTATACAATAGCGAAATAATATACGATTTAGTGAATTCAACATGGGCCAAAAAACAGCATTAGGAAGTCTTTTAAAAGCGATTGGCAATTCAGGTCAAGGTAAAGTGGTACCTGGCTGGGGAGCAGTTCCTGTGATGACAGTAATAGGATTACTACTTTTAGTCTTTTTAGTTATTCTTCTACAAATTTACAACCAATCACTACTACTACAAGGTTTCTCAGTAGATTGGAACGGAAATTAAATTTCTGAACAACTCTTAAAGTTATTTTAAATTTAAAAATCCCTAAAAAACCATCTAGGGATTTTTATTTTTTTGGTTATAGTTTATTTGTATATTTATTATTCTCAATTAGAGAGATTTTTAGAAATATATCATGAATGAAATATATTTAATTGGGTTGGGTAATCCTGGAAAAAAATATTCAAAAAGTAGGCATAATATTGGGTTTTTACTACTCGAGGAACTTTCAAAAAAACATAATTCAAATTTCTTATTAAAAGATAAACTTAAAAGTTCCTGCTCGGAATTTCAAATCAAAGATTCTACTTTCAGGTTATTTTTACCAAACACGTTTATGAATAATAGTGGTGATGCTGTACGAGCAATAGTTGATTGGTACAAAATAAATTTAGACCAAATTATCATAATAGTCGATGATAAAGATCTTCCCCTTGGGAAAATCAGATTTAGAAGAAAGGGAAGCTCAGGTGGACATAACGGTCTTAAAAGCATTATTGAACAATTGCAGACACAAAACTTTCAGAGAATAAGAATTGGTATTGGTTCACCTCCTGTAATTAAAGGAAAAAATAATTTCAATACCATATCTCATGTACTAGGAAATATTTCTCTAGAAGAAAAATTAATATTAGATAAAGTTTATAACAGAGTAATAGAATCCCTGGAACAACTAAATACTAAAAAAGAAGAATATATAATAAATGAATTAAATTCTTTTGACAAAGACCAAACTTAAGAAATGCGTTCAAAACCTGAAACGATCGCCAATGTTAGTGTGAAAGAATATTGCTTCTCAAAAAAGCAAATCCAGGGGGTTGTGGAAGCTAGTCAATTTAAGTGGAATTTTACATGGTCATTTCACAAAGGTTTATTAACGGTAAATCCGCCTTTGGGAAGAGCATTAATTGAGGATGCCTTATTGAGATTTTTATTAAAAAAAGATTATGAACTTGAAGCAGGGAATGAATATAAATTCACTATTTCAGCCAGGTTTTAAAATCTATATTTTGATTCAAAGTAAACTTCATTTTGCAATAATCTTCTAAAATTATCAAAGCTGATATAGCATCAAGGTTTTTATTAAGAATAAAAACCTCTCTAGGTATTAAAAACTTCAACCCACTAATTGGGAAAAGCTCGAAATATCTCTCTTTAGCCCTGTAAGTAGTATTTTTTTCCTCAAAAATTATTATTTCTTTTTTAAAAAAATATAGTTTTTCTCTGATTTCTCTGCTGGTGGTACCATTACCAATAATTATTTTTGATATATCCTCAGCGGTAATTAAATTTCTGACATAATTCTCAAGTAATTCACTTTTAACAATGATTGCTTTATATATTTTTTTTTCACTTAATTCAGCTAAGACCAAGCCGCATTTACTTTTTCCGGGATCAATAGTTATTACTCTAAGCATTTAAGATGGAACTTTTAAAATATTTATTTCAACAACTATGGGTTCTACAGTTTTACTATCTCTTAATGAGACTACTTCTAACTTAAATTTGATATTTTGATTTTCTTGAAGAAAATCTCTAATTTTTTTTACAAAATTTCCATTTGTTTTAATTTCATTAACCTGTGATCCTTTTGACTTAATTTCATCCCTTGTCTCCTTAAGCAATGATTTAATTTTTAAATCAATTGATTTGAGATTTAAATCACTTTCCCCCAGAATTGAACTAGTAATAACGTCCCCTTTTCTAAGTATAAATTTATTCTCTAATAATAAAGGAGATACAAAAACATAGTTATCCCCTTTTAAAACATTTGTTGCTGATTTGATTAATAAAACCCACTTTCCACCTCTAGTAGCTATTGTCTCTATCTTTGTAATATCACTAGGTCTCCACAAAAGGATATTTTTTGCTTCTTTATTAATTGGGAAAACAATTTTCTTAACATATTTATCAGCTTCATTATAGATTTTTGTTAATTCCAGTTTTATATTCGAGCTGGGATTAATCTCAGCAATAAATAAAGTTTGTCCTCTTTTAATAACAATATTTCCTCTTCTAAATTCTTTAATATTATTTTTTAATTGATTTAACTCCTTTTCTTTTTGAATAATTTTTCCTTCAAGTTCCTTTCGTTCTTCTTGTAAAGGGATTAAAGCTTTTTTACTTTCATCTAAAGTTTTTTGCAAGAAAGGAATATCAACAAAAAGCCTTTGTCTGAATTCTTCACTAACTAAAATCAATAACCCTATTGATATTGAACTAATAAAACCACCAGTAATTATAGTTATTATAGTTGCTGTTTTTTTGGGTCTTAATTTTAAGATACTAAATCTTGCTTTACCAATCTTTGTTCCAAGAATATCCCCAAATGGTGCAATCAATCCCCCAAGTAATATTAAAAAAACAATTAAAATCCAAGCCACACTTTTGCATACACTCACATCATCATAATTTATGATGAATCAATTAAATCTTTTTGCAAGAGCAATTGGATCGAACACTGTGATCTTTTTTCTTTCAATATTAAGAAGCCCTGAATTCTTTAAATCTCCTAACAATCTTGTAATTGTAACTCTTGTAGAACCAATAGCTTCAGCAATCGCCTGATGTGAAAGTCTTAGGTCTATTGTAATCCCTTTTTCACCTGCAACTCCAAAGTCTCTGCAAAGAACCATTAAAAAACTTACTAAACGAGAAGACATATCTCTATGTGTAAGAGTTTCTATCATTGTTTCAGTTTGCAGGATCCTACTTGAAAGCCCCTGTAACAGCAATAGACCCACTGATGCATCTTCCTCTATAGCTCTTAAAACAGAATTTGCAGGTGCTGTTATCATCTCCACTCTTGTGAATGCTATAGCATGATAAAAACGATCAGATCTATGACCTGTCAAAAGAGATAAAACACCAAAGAGGCTATTCTCTCTTAAAAGAGCAACAGTTATTTCTTCCCCTGACTCATAAACTCTTGATAGTCTTACTGCTCCCCTTCTTATAAGATAGACCCTTTCAGCAGGGTCCCCAGGGAAAAATATTGTTTTAGATCTCTCAACCATTTCTGTGCTTGCACCATCTAAACCTTTAATAACTTCCATCAAAGTTTTATTGATTGGGAAACGTTCTCCAACAGAGTTAATTTTACTTTGTCCTGAATGTTGGGAACTAAAGCGGTTGAATCCTCGAGAAGCAGGTATCATAAATATCTTTACTATTAAAAAATTTAAGGAGACACTCTAAAATATCTTGTATCAACAGTAACAATTTTCAATTCTTATTAGTTTATAAATAAGTCTTTTTCAGCCAGTTTTCTCTTGCTTAGTACTTTTTTAAGTAAAATTACACTATATGCAGTGTTAATAGAATTTAATTATACTGCATTTAGAAAAAATCTAAATAATGGGAACTAGCTCATCTCATATTTACCCCAATAATAATTTTGATGTTGTAAATATAAATGCTGCCAACAAAATTAAAGCAAAAAGATTTACACATAACGGACAAATTCAAATCTATAAATCTTCATATCGAGGAAGCTATTCATCTATCATTAGAGACTCGCTAAGAAATGCTGCTCTTGGCAAGAAAGTGCTTTTAATACAATTTATGAAAGGAGGTGTTAAACAAGGAGTTGATAATGCAGTAACACTATGCGGCAATTTAACTTGGTTAAGATCATCACACTCCTTTGATCAATATAATTCTGAAGAAATTAAAAAAAATAAAAATTTAAAAAAAACTATTCAAGAATCTACTTTTGAATTATGGAATTTTTGTAAAAAAGAACTACAGTCTAGCGAAAATGATCAAGTCATACTTGATGAAATTTTTTTAGCTATCGACATGAAAATTATCGATAAAGATGATTTGATTTCAACACTTGAAAACCGATTTATATCAGGAGATGTAATCCTTACTGGTACAGATATTCCTAAAGATCTATTATTAATGGCCAATCAAATTACCGAACTTCGCTCATAAAACAATGCTCAAAAATGATCTCTGGATAAACCAAAAGGCCTCGGAAGGAATGATAAAACCCTTTCAATCAAATTTAGTGAGGCATCTTGAGCCTGACAATAAACAAAAGCCAGTTTTGAGTTACGGATGTTCATCCTATGGATATGATTTAAGACTTTCATCAAAAGAATTCCTAATTTTCAGACATATCCCTGGTACTGTGATGAATCCCAAAAAGTTTAATCCTAACAATTTAGAAAAAACTGTCCTTCATCATGATAATGATGGAGACTTTTTTATTCTTCCTGCTCACTCCTATGGTTTAGGAGTCGCTTTAGAAAAGATGAAAGTACCAGAGAATATAACTGTAATCTGCATAGGCAAAAGTACTTATGCACGATTAGGAATTATTGTTAACACAACACCTGCTGAGGCAGGATGGGAAGGTCATCTGACTTTAGAGTTTAGTAATAGTTCAGGTGCAGATTGCAGAATTTATGCTGAAGAGGGTATTTGCCAACTACTCTTTTTTGAAGGTGATCCATGCTCTACAACCTATGAAGATAGAAGAGGCAAATATCAAAACCAACCAGAAAAAGTAACTCTAGCAAAGATCTAAAATGAGTAAAGTTGAACTAATTTCGCTAACTCCTGATGCAGAAAAAACAATGGCTTACATTGCAAGAGTTAGTAACCCAAAAAATCAGGAAAATGAGGACTTTTCCAAATTATTGAGTTATTGCATTAAAAATGAACATTGGAGTGTTTTTGAACAGTCGTTTATGACATTACAAATAGAGACTAATAGAGGAATAGCCGCCCAAATTTTAAGACATCGATCATTCACTTTCCAGGAATTTTCACAGAGATATGCAGACAGTTCACAATTGGGAAATATTCCTTTACCAGAGTTGAGGCGTCAAGATTTTAAAAATAGGCAAAATTCAATTTCTGACCTTCCTGATGATTTAAAAAAAAGATTCAATGAAAAAATTGGTTTACATTTTCAGACTGCTTCAAAATTATATGAAGATTTACTTTCTGAAGGCGTAGCAAAAGAATGTGCGAGATTTGTTTTACCATTAGCAACTCCAACAAGAATCTATATGTCGGGATCATGCCGATCATGGATTCATTACATTCATTTACGATCAGCACACGGCACTCAAAAAGAACATAAGTCTATCGCACAAGATTGCAAGTCTATTTTTAAGAAAAGTTTTCCAATTGTATCAAAATCTTTAGAATGGTAAAATTAACCATGACTACGAGGATTAACAGCATAATTTTTATTTTCTTGAATTATTGAAAATTCAGCATTAATAATATCCTCATATGGTTTCTTTTCTTTTTCTAAATTATTGATAGATTCTTTTATTTTAATTTCATCTTGTTTACCAATAAAAGTAGATATTAGATTGCCCTCTTTATCGAAAAGACTAACTTGAGGAATCCCGTTGACCGCAAACTTCTGGATGTAATTAGCCCATTTTTGATTATCAACATTTAAAAAAACAAAGTTAATATCTTTTTCGTATTCATCTTTTAAAGCAGAAACTTGTGGAGCCATTTCTTTGCAAACTTCGCACCACTCTGCATAAAATTCTAAAAATGTTGGCTTGTTATTTGCAAAAGCTATTTCAGGGTCAACAGATAATTTTCCAAAACTTTTTAGTAGATAAGTTGATTTAAAAAATAAATTTCCAAACAAAAGCAGTGAAGTTATAACAATAGATATGATTACAATAAATATTGTATTTAAATTTGTCTTTAAAACTTGCTCTCGACTCTCAGATTGCACTATTAAGGATTTACTAGCTAAAAATATCTTAATTAAGTAAAACAAATAAAGAGAATTAAAATCTATAAATTATTAATCAACTGATAAAATAAAAATCAAATAATTATCAAAATTTCTTTGATTCCTGAAATCTAATTATGAAATCAATCTTTGGAACTGATGGAATAAGAGGAAGATTTAATGAAGAAATAACTTATTCTCTAGCTTACAAAGTAGGATATGCGCTAGGTTCGAATTTAGATAAGAAAAATCCAATAATTCTTGGAAGAGATACGAGAATTAGTGGAGATATTTTGCTTCAGGCCGTAACACAAGGTATACAAAAAAGTGGTAAAAAATTTATAAATCTTGGAATATGCCCTACCCCTGCTATACCGTTTTTAATAAAACAAGAGAGATTGAGTAGTGGGATAATGATATCTGCAAGTCATAATCCACCTGAATATAATGGCATAAAAATTTTTGATCATAATGGTCAAAAAATTACCAAATATTTTGAAAATAAAATTCAAAAAATAATTGAGGAGTTAAATCACAATATTCCGGTTCCTAAACAAATGATCTCTTTAAATGAAAATAAAGATCTTATTAATATTTATATTAAAAGCTTAATTCAAGCAATGGGAGGAGAAAATCTAAGCGGGTTGAAAATAATATTAGACACATGCTATGGATCAGCGACAACCATCGCAAAAAAAATTTTTCAGTCTCTTGGTGCTGATGTAAGAGTTATTAATAACTCTAAAAATGGATTGAAAATTAATTTGAATTGTGGTTCTACTAACCTAGAGCCATTAAAAAAAGCATTAAGAGAATGCCCTGCAGATATGGGTTTTAGCTTCGATGGGGATGCAGATAGAGTTATTGGATTAGATTCAAAAGGCAATGTTTTAGATGGAGATCATATTCTTTTTCTTTGGGGTAGGGAACTTATGGAACAAAAAGTCCTCACAAATAACTTACTAGTATCAACGGAAATGGCAAACTTAGGTTTTGAAAAAGCCTGGAAGAAAATTGGAGGAATTTTGTATAGAACTGAGGTAGGAGATAAATATGTGCATGATGCAATTAAGAAAAAAGGAGCTGTCTTAGGAGGTGAGCAGTCAGGTCATATACTTTCAAAAATTAATAATTTTTCTGGAGATGGGATATTGACTGCACTTCAAATTTGTAAGTATTGTAAAAAGAAAAATATTAATTTAAATGATTGGCTTCAAAGTAGTTTCAAACCTTTTCCTCAAAAACTAACTAATATCAATTTAGATTTTAATATTAATAAATTAAATCCAGAAACCAAAATCCTAATTGATCAAACTATTGCAATTTTTCAGAAAATATATTCTGATAATTGTAGAGTTTTTATAAGGCCTAGCGGCACAGAACCCGTAATAAGAGTTTTAGTTGAGGCCAAAAATAGTAAGCAAGTTCATTCTTTGTCAAGCGAAATAACTAACAAACTTTTTTTAGAAATTAATAAAATATTAAATTAACGAAGCATTAAATTTTCATATAAATCCTTTCAAAAATATCAAGTTGGTTAACTATCACATACTTTTCCCTATTAGTTTTAACTTCATTTGGATTAAAACTTTCGGTATAATTAAAATCATTTTTATCAACTGTTTTAAAATAAAAATTACTTGATATGGTGAAATCCATGTAATTGAATAAATCTTTTACATCAGTTTTTATAAAAATTAAGGTGCCCTTTTGTAATGAATTTGAGAGAATATTTATAAACTCTGGCTGAATTACACGCCTTTTATAATGTCTCTTTTTAAACCATGGATCGGGAAAATTAAAAGAAATACTTTTTAGATTTTTGATAATAAATTTGCTTTGGACATCATTCAAAATATTATTAGCATTGCCAAATACAAAATATAAATTTTTGATTTCTCTTTCAATCACTTTTAATTTAGCATTTTTGACTAATTTCTCACGGATTTCAATTCCTAAATAATTCCAACTTTTATTTACTAAAGCTAAATCAAATAGAAACTCTCCAGAAGCACAACCTATATCCAAATGAAGATTCAACTTAGAATCACCAAACATTTCGCTTAAAGAAGGTATGCTCTCAATTTGATTGAAATTACTACTAAGAGGATTAACATGCTGTCTCATACAATTATTAATATATTTCTAAGCAATAATATTAGGATGCATAATATTCATAACTATGACAATACTAAGTTCAGAAGTAACAGTATATTGTTTAATTATTATGTATTTAGTAAGAAAAAGTTTTGAACGTTTTTAATCAACTTTCTATTTGGCTATCCTTTCAACTTTCAATAATTTTCTTCATTGGGATACCTATTACTTTATCCTTCTGGTCAATTAAAAAAAGAAATAAAGCAGTTAGTAAACTTCTTTCAATATATTGGAAAATATCCCTTTTATTTTTTATAAGCCTTCTGCTTTTGATAGGTAAATATAATTATGCTCTTGTCATAACAAATATTTCAACTTTATTAATGACAATTTCAGTTTGGTTTTGGAACGATATTAATGACGAATTAAGAGAATATGATTTTTCTTACTCCCTTACTACAACTACAAAAATATGGAGATGGACGATATCTTTTATATCTCTCAATTTCTTAATTCAGAGTTGGCAAAGCATAAACTGCCTATCTTTAATTAATACAGATGCGTGTGCAGTATGGCTGCAGCCTTCTTCAAATTTATATATTTTTATAAAAAATTTATTTAATTTTTTTTTCGGAGCTAACTTTACTCAACCAATAGCAAAATTTTTAGGATTATTTTCGTTGTTAATCTATATTTTAGGCCTTATTCAATGGTCAATAATCAAATTACCTAAAAATGGAAGAAACTCTTGCTTCTCCGAAAATGGCAGAAATTGATTTAATAAAAAATCTTGAAAAAATAAGTTCCGAAATAACTAATAGGATACTTAAAGTAGAAGGTTTCATTCTAAAAGGGAGTCACAAAGAACAATTGGAAATTCTTATTTTCAAAGGGTTCAGTAGCTCAACAACTCATCAAATAGAAATAGATTTAGAAAAGAAAGTTATAGAATTTACTTATATACTTACAAATTTTAAACTTTATAAAGCACCCTTAACAGCAACAGAAGATAATTTTATTAGAGAAAATCCAAACTCGGTTTTCTTTTTGAATCAAAAAAACTGGATTTAAGTAAATTCAAGATTAATAATATTTGAACATCTTTTGCATAATTTTGTATTTTGGATGCCATTAAAAGTTTCTTTTTGATAATGCCAACATCTATCACATTTTTGACCATTAGCTTTTATTATTTGAATTTTACCCAGTGCATTGTTATCGATAATAAGATAATTCTCTTCCAAATCGGTTACCACTTGGAAGTTTGATACTATAAGCCAATCTCTAAATAAATCTACATTTTGATTACCAAATTCTTTTAGCCATGTAAGTGAATCTTTTACAACTTTATCTTCAGGTAAATAATTAACTTCCGTTTCTAAAGCTGCCCCAATTATTTGTTTGTTCCTACATCCTTCAATAGCTTTGTTAATTTCAACCCTCAAATTTCTTAAATTTGCTATGTGTTCATTAAGAATTTGATTTTTCCATGACTCCGAAAATATTGGCCACCCTCTCTGAAAAACTGATTTTTCTTTTGTTGAATATGGGATATTTTGCCAAATATCTTCAGCCATATGACAAAGCACTGGAGAAATAAGTACGGCTAAAGTTTCAACAACTTTTGACATAACAAACTGACATGATCTTCTCCTAAATTGTGATTTATAACTCACATATAACCTATCTTTTGCGATATCCAAGTAAAAATTTGACAGATCTACAACGCAAAAACTTTGTAAGATTTGGAAAAATTTTGAAAATTCATAATTTTCATAAGCATTTGATATTTGATCTGTAACCTCAACTAATCTACCTAACATCCATTGATCTAAGAGAGGCAATTGATCAACCTCAAAACTATCAATTTTAGGATCATAATCATGAATATTTCCTAGAAGATATCTTGCAGTATTACGAACTTTTCTGTAAACGTCTGAAAGTTGCTTGAGTATATTTGAACCTATTGGAACATCTACTGAATAATCCACAGAACTTACCCATAACCTCAAAACATCAGCGCCATAAGCAGGTTCAGTTTTTTTATTATTACCTCCATTAATAATCATATTTGGATCAACAACATTGCCTAAAGATTTGCTCATTTTTCTTCCGTTTTCATCAAGAGCAAACCCGTGAGTTAAAACTTTCTTATATGGAGGTTTATTATTAACTGCAACAGAAGTTAGCAAAGAAGACTGAAACCATCCTCGATGTTGATCTGAGCCCTCTAAATAAAGATCGGCTGGATACTTTAATTCACTTCTTAGTTCACATACTGCAGACCAGCTAGATCCTGAATCGAACCAAACATCCATTGTATCTGTGCCTTTTGTCCATAAATCTGATTCTTTTGCATAATTTTTTGGCAATAGATTCTTAACATCCCAATCCCACCAAATATCTGCTCCATGTTCACTAAAAAGATCTTGAATATGATCAATTATCTCTCTGTTAAGAAGAATTTCATTTCCGTTTTTTGAATAAAAAACTGGGATTGGGACTCCCCATGACCTTTGTCTAGAAATACACCAATCTCCTCTACCAACAACCATAGAATAAATTCTTTTCTTTCCAGTTGCTGGCATCCATTCGACTTCTTCGATTGCCTTTAATGCAGATGATCTAAAGCCATTTACAGATGCAAACCATTGTTCTGTTGCTCTAAAAATTGTTGGTTTTTTGGTTCTCCAATCATACGGATATCTATGCTTATAGTTTTCTTGTAGTAGCAGCAAATTGTTTTCTTTTAAATATTCAATAATTAAATCATTTGCGTCTTTAAGGACATTTGATCCTTTGAATTGACCAGAATATTCATTTAAAGTACCTTTTTCATCAACAACACATGTGATTGGTAAATCATATTTTTGACCAACATTAAAATCATCTATCCCATGTCCAGGGGCAGTATGAACAATCCCAGTACCTGATTCTGTAGTAATGTAATCCCCTCCAATTACAATTCTGCAATTTTTATTCATAGAGGGATGTTGATATTCAATATTTTCCAATTCAGAGCCTTTAACGTCTAAAAGCACCTTGAAATCTTTATTTAATTTCTTACTTATTTCAGAAGATAAATCCTTTGCAAAAAGGTAAATTCGTTTCTCTTCATCAATAGCAAAAACGTACTTTATTTTTGGATTTACTGCAACTGCTTCATTTGCTGGTATGGTCCAAGGAGTAGTAGTCCAAATAGTTATGAAAGAATTATTTTGAAAAAAATCTTTTTTGAATTTAGGATTTTTTTGGATTAAATTTAATAAAATTTCCTCAGATATTTTTTTGATTTTTAATGAAACATAAATACTTTTAGAATAATGTTTATCAGGATATTCTAACTCTGCTTCTGCAAGTGCAGTCCTCGAACTTGGACTCCAATGGACTGGTTTCAGGCCTCGATATATATAGCCATTTAAAAACATTTTCCCAAATACTCTAATCTGAGCAGATTCATAACTTTTCTTAAGAGTTAAGTAAGGGTTATCCCAATCTCCCCATATGCCCCACCTTTTGAAACCCTCCTTTTGATTATTAATTTGGATATGGGCATAATCTGTTGCTTTTTTTCTTAGATTTAGAGTATCGAGATTCTTTCTTTCATCAGATTTTAAATTCTGAAGAACTTTTAGTTCAATAGGTAATCCATGACAGTCCCAGCCAGGTACGAAATGGACCCTAAATCCTCTTAAGGTTTTGTACTTATTAATTATGTCTTTTAAAACTTTATTGAGGGCATGACCCATATGAAGCGCTCCATTTGCATAAGGAGGTCCATCATGTAATGTAAATATTTCGCCTGAATTGTTTGAACCTAATTTGAAATCAATATCATTTCTAGACCAAAAATTCTGAATCTCAGGTTCTCTTACAACTGAGTTAGCCCGCATTGAGAAGTCAGTCTTTAGTAAATTTAAAGTCTCTTTATAAGAAAAGTCTGATTTTTGTTCTTTGCTATTTTGAGATTTCATACGACGATATAAAGAATATTGGTGATCAAAAGAAT
>CACMNZ010000012.1 GCA_902615165.1 uncultured Prochlorococcus sp. | reverse complement strand
GTAAAAATCATTATTAAAAAAATTAATGGAGACGATATTTCACTTGAAGATTGTGCTTTATTTAATGCTCCAGCAGCTAAAGAAATAGAAGATTCAAATCTTTTAAATTGTTCATATGTGTTAGAAATTAGTAGTCAAGGGGTCAGTGATGAATTAACCTCAGAAAGAGACTTCAAAACTTTTAAGGGTTTTCCAGTTAATGTTCAGTTAAACCAGAAAAATTCCAAAAAAAAATTTCTTAATGGTTTACTTTATGAAAAGTCTAATGATTATTTAGCCATTAATATAAAAGGGAAGATAAAAAAAATCCCTTTTGATGAAGTTTTACAGATTAGTCTTTCTACATTAAAAGATTAATTATTTCCAACCATTATCCATTTCCCATCATAGATGGCATTAGTTATTCTCCCAGGTTTAAACAATCTCATTGAAGATATTAGTGAGGAAAAAAAGTTACCTCCTAATATCGTGGAAGCTGCCCTACGCGAAGCTTTATTAAAAGGCTACGAAAAATATAGAAGAACTTTTTACATAGGAGTTAACGAAGATCCATTTGATGAAGAATACTTTAATAATTTTGATGTTGGACTAGATCTAGATGAAGAAGGTTATAGGATCTTATCAAGTAAAATAATTGTAGAAGAAGTTGAAAGTGAAGATCATCAAATTTCTTTATTGGAAGTTAAACAAGTTGCTGATGATGCTCAAATAGGTGACACGGTTGTTTTAGACGTAACTCCTGAAAAAGAGGATTTTGGGCGGATGGCAGCTTCAACAACAAAGCAAGTTTTAGCTCAAAAATTAAGAGATCAACAAAGAAAAATGATCCAAGAGGAATTTGCTGATTTGGAAGATCCTGTTTTAACTGCAAGAGTTATAAGATTTGAAAGGCAATCAGTAATTATGGGAGTTAGCTCAGGTATTGGCAGACCTGAAGTAGAGGCCGAACTTCCAAAAAGAGATCAATTACCAAATGATAATTATAGGGCTAATGCAACTTTTAAAGTCTTCTTAAAAGAAGTAAGCGAAACAGCTAGAAAGGGACCACAACTTTTTGTAAGCAGAGCAAATGCTGGATTAGTCGTTTATTTATTTGAAAATGAAGTACCGGAAATCCAAGAAGGCACAGTAAAAATTGTTGCTGTCTCAAGAGAAGCGAATCCTCCTTCAAGAGCTGTTGGACCAAGGACAAAGGTAGCTGTTGACAGCGTAGAACAAGAGGTGGATCCTGTAGGTGCTTGTATTGGAGCAAGAGGAGCAAGAATCCAACAAGTAGTAAATGAATTAAGAGGAGAAAAAATAGATGTTATTAAATGGTCATCTGACCCAATACAATACATTTTAAACTCTTTAAGTCCTGCGAAAGTCGATCTCGTGAGACTAGTTGATCCTGCTGGTCAACACGCACACGTACTAGTTCCTCCTGATCAATTGAGTCTGGCAATTGGTAGAGAAGGACAAAATGTAAGACTTGCAGCAAGATTAACTGGTTGGAAGATTGATGTTAAGAACTCACATGAATACGATCAGGAAACAGAAGATGCTGCAGTCTCTGAATTAATTATTCAAAGGGAAGATGAAGAGAATCTTCAGCGAGAAGCTGAGCTTAGATTAGAAGCAGAACAAGCTGAGCGAGCTGCAGAAGATGCAAGATTAAGAGAGCTTTATCCCCTTCCAGAGGATGATGAAGAATATGGACAAGAAACATATGAAGAAGCGACTTACTCAGAGAGTGATCAATTAGAGACTTTTCAAGATGGTGAGATATCCTCAAACGAGGAGAGAAAACGGTGATACGTCAAACCCCTGTTATGCGTATATGCATTTCATGCAGAAAAACATATGACAGGAAAAATCTTATAAAGATTACTAAAGATCATAAGCAAGGTATTGTGCTTCAAAATGGAATGGGGCGATCAGCCTACATTTGTAAGTCAAAAAAATGTTACTCAGATTCCAAGATCAAAAAAAAGCTTCAAAAAGCTTTAAAAACATCTTTAGAACCTGATTTTATTGATATTTTTGAAAAAGAAATTAAAAGCTACAATGACTGCCCCAATAAGGGAATATAATTAAATTAAATTAAATTCTCTTTGATTCCCAAAAAGAGTTCAAATCAGATTAAATGACTATCAGAAATAAATTCAGAATTTACGAACTTTCCAGAGACTTAAATCTGGATAATAAAGATATATTGGATGCAGCTCAAAAACTTTCAATTTCAGTAAAAAGTCATAGCAGTTCTATTAGTGCAGAGGAGGCAAAAAAAATAAAAAATCTTATTAATAAAAAAAATTCAGATAAAAAAATACTTTCTATTCAACAACCTGCAATTAAAAAAGATAATCATAAACAAAACAAAAAAGATGAATCTTCTGTTACCTCTTCTATGAAAGAAAAACCTCTTAAAAATAATTCAAAAAAAAAGCCATTGTTGATAAAACCTCTTAATAAACCTGAGAGTTTAAAAATAATTTCAAATCAACCTAAAAATCTCAATAAACCTCAAATTTTCAACAGTTCACAAAATCTTACCCAAGATAAAAAAGCTTTCCCTAGTAATACATCACTTCCGATAAACAGTCCTGCAAAACCGCCTATCCAACTAATTGCTAAGCCTAAAAATATAACTAATAATGTTAAATCTAATGAATATTCCCAGAACATTTCTAAATCAGGGAAGAGAAGACAAATATCAAATAAGCCTGACCAAAACTCGAACAAACCTAACCCAAAAGTTATTAATAACAAAATGTCCCCACCTGAACTCGTAGTAGCTCCAATAAGAAGAGGCGGACCCAATCAGCAAAATAATAAGCAAAACATTTCTTCTAAACAAACTGGTCCCAACTTTCCTAGTGCGCCCAACAGACCTCGTATGCCAAATAGGCCTGGATTAAGAAACAAACCATCAGATCAAAGTAGACCTGGATCTTTTAATAGAAAAGCCAATACAATTAAGCCTGGTACACCTAATAAACCTGGTATGCCAAATAGGCCTGGATTAAGAAACAAACCATCAGATCAAAGTAGACCTGGATCTTTTAATAGAAAAGCCAATACAATTAAGCCTGGTACACCTAATAAACCTGGTATGCCAAATAGGCCTGGATTAAGAAACAAACCATCAGATCAAAGTAGACCTGGATCTTTCAATAGACCTGGCATGCCAAATAGGCCTGAGTATAAATTTAATAATCAAAAGTCACCTGGAATTAGGAAGCCAGTTTCACCTGATCAACTCTTAAAAATACAAAAAACAAATAAATCTGAGAATGACAAACAAGTTATAAAGAATAACGAAAAACAAAATATTGAGACAACGAAACAGAAGGCGAAAGCTCCAAATTCTAGTCCACATACTGCCCCTAATTCAAAAAAATCACCCCATAGAACATTTTCAAATAATTCTAAAAAACCTGGAAAGACAGACTGGGACGATAGCGCAAAACTTGAAGCATTAAGAAGCAAGAATCCCCAAAAACAAAGACAGAAGGTTCATATTATTGGGGAGAATGATGATTCATTAACATCTGAAACGAGTGGGTATTCAGGCGAAAAAATTTCAATCTTATCTGCTAGTTTGGCGCGTCCAAAGAAAAACAAGGCTGATGAATCCAAATCTCAAAAAACTATAAAACAATTTAAAAAGAAGAAAAAAGAGACTACTAGGCAAAGACAGAAAAGAAGAGCTATGGAGTTAAGAGCTGCTAAAGAAGCCAAACAAGTTAGACCTGAGATGATAATAGTACCCGAAGATAATTTAACAGTTCAAGAATTAGCTGATAAATTAAGTCTTGAAAGCTCTGAAATAATCAAATCTCTCTTTTTTAAAGGAATAACCGCAACTGTTACTCAATCACTCGACTTAACAACTATTGAAACAGTAGCAGAAGAATTTGGGGTACCAGTTTTGCAAGATGATATCCAAGAGGCTGCTGAGAAAACAGTAGATATGATTGAATCTGAAGATATTGAAAATCTAATAAGAAGGCCACCTGTTATTACAGTGATGGGTCATGTAGATCATGGCAAAACAAGTCTTTTAGATTCCATCAGAGAATCAAGAGTAGCATCTGGGGAAGCAGGGGGCATTACTCAACACATAGGAGCTTATCAAGTTGAATTTGAACATGAATCTCAAAAGAAAAAATTAACTTTTCTTGATACTCCTGGTCATGAAGCCTTTACTGCAATGCGAGCAAGGGGTACAAAGGTTACAGATGTAGCTGTTCTTGTAGTTGCTGCTGATGATGGTTGCAGACCTCAAACACTAGAGGCTATCAGTCATGCAAGAGCTGCAAAAGTACCTATTGTTGTTGCAATAAATAAAATTGACAAAGAAGGAGCTTCACCAGACAAAGTAAAGCAGGAACTTTCAGAAAAAGATTTAATTGCTGAAGATTGGGGAGGAGATACAGTAATGGTTCCAGTAAGTGCTATCAAAAAACAAAACATTGATAAATTGCTTGAAATGATTTTATTAGTTTCAGAAGTAGAAGATCTACAAGCAAATCCTGACAGATATGCAAAAGGTACTGTAATTGAAGCCCATCTAGACAAAGCCAAAGGGCCTGTAGCTACTTTGTTAGTCCAAAATGGGACCTTAAAATCTGGAGATGTTTTAGCTGCGGGTTCGGTGCTCGGAAAAATTAGAGCAATGGTTGATGAACATGGTACACGAATTAAAGAGGCAGGACCATCATTCCCAGTGGAAGCGCTGGGATTCAACGAAGTGCCCACAGCAGGAGATGAATTCGAAGTCTACCCTGATGAGAAAACTGCTCGAGCCATTGTCGGAGAAAGGGCAACAGATGCGAGAGCTACAAAATTAGCTCAGCAGATGGCCTCTAGAAGAGTTAGCTTATCATCCTTATCAACTAAAGCAAATGATGGAGAACTAAAAGAATTAAACTTAATTCTCAAAGCTGATGTTCAAGGCAGTGTTGAAGCGATATTGGGATCACTAGAACAATTACCAAAAAATGAAGTTCAAGTCAGAGTTCTACTTTCTGCTCCTGGAGAAATAACTGAAACAGATATAGATCTCGCCGCTGCATCCGGTTCAGTAATCATTGGGTTTAACACCTCATTGGCTTCTGGTGCGAAGAGAGCAGCTGATGCTAATGACGTTGACATAAGAGAATATGAAGTAATCTATAAACTCTTAGAAGATATTCAGTTGGCCATGGAAGGTCTACTTGAACCTGATCTCGTCGAAGAATCATTAGGTCAAGCGGAAGTTAGAGCAACTTTCGCAGTCGGAAAAGGAGCTATTGCTGGATGTTATATACAAACTGGCAAATTACAGAGGAATTGTTCGCTGAGAGTTATTAGATCAGATAAAGTAATATTTGAGGGTAATTTAGACTCTCTAAAAAGAGCTAAAGATGATGTAAAAGAAGTAAATACAGGATTTGAATGTGGAGTTGGCTGCGATAAATTCTCTTCGTGGATTGAAGGAGATATAATCGAAGCATTCAAATTTGTCACTAAAAAGAGGACCCTATCACAATAATTAAAAATCTAACTTATTAATCTTTATTTCTATCAACAATCAATAAGGTAGGAAATATTACACAAGCACCCAACTGTATAAGAAGGTTACTTTGCTGTAATTCAGTTCCGGTTGCAATTCTGGAAAGCATTATTAGTAGTCCCAAAAAAGCAGAACCGCTAAAAGCTATCCACAAGATTCTTCTCAATCCCTTGAAAGGAGCTTGAGATTCCTTTAATAATCTCTTTTTTAATTCAGGGTCTATTTTTGACATAAATTCTTTCAAATATAGAATTAAGTCTATATGAAAAATTCAGTATTTAATATTGCCGGTATAGCTCAGCGGTAGAGCAACTGTCTCGTAAACAGTAGGTCATTGGTTCAATTCCAATTATCGGCATTTAAAATCAAATTAGAACTAAAATGATTAATAAAATTTTAAGATTTAGAAATATTTTTAAATTTTTAGTTTTTATTCCTCTTATATTTTATTTTGGCAAAAGAAGTTATGTTGCCTATGATGAAGGTTTTTATGCACTACAAGCTAGATGGATACTGGATAAAGGCAACTGGATAATTCCCCTTTGGTGGGACGAATATGTTTTAGACCGAACCATAGGAATACAGTTTTTAATAGCAAAGTCACAAGAGTTATTTGGAAGAAATATTTTTTCTGCATATCTGCCAACAACAGTCGCTTCAATATTGATGCTATTTACAACTTATAAATTACATGAAGAATTATTAAATAAAAAATATGCAATAATCTCTCCACTAATCCTTGCCACTACATATATATGGTTTGACTACTCACACTTAGCCACTCAAGATGTTATTTATTCATGTTTAGTAACTATTGGAGTATTAGCTTTAGTCAAAATAAAAAATAAAAATAACAAATTCTATATTCTACTTTTTGGAATTTGGATTGGTTTAGCCTTTATGATGAAAACTTTTTTAGTTTTTGTACCGTTATTGTCACTATTACCATATTTTTTTTTAAAAAAAAATTTCTTATTCATAAAATTTTTCTGGATTGGACTACTGATTGGATTTATCCCTTTTTTATTTTGGACTTTTTCTATCAACCCTTATTTAGAAAAAAATATTATTTTTTACTTAGTTGAAAAGTTTAACTTTCTATCAAGTAACAATACCTTCACAAATCCTTTCTATTATTATTTCTGGAATTTACCTTTAACATTTCTTCCATGGAGCATTTTCGCAATTATTGGAATAATTTACAATATTTCTCACAGTAAAGAGAATAAATATATACTTGCTTTTTTTCCCTTAATTTTAGTAGCAATTATTAGCATTTTCTCCACAAAAACACCCTATTATACTTTACAAATCTCATCTATTTTTTCATTAAATACTTATGTAGGGATAACATATTTATTTAATTCTAAAAGATATAATCGATTTTTTATATTTATTACTTCAAAAATAATTCCATTATTTATATTTGCTCTAACTTTCATCTATTATTTTTTCTTGAAAAATACTTTTAACTTTAACTTTAAAGAAAATACATTTCTAATTCTAGGATTATTATTTTTTGGACTATCTTGGACATTAATAAAACATAAACACTCATTCAAAGAAATATTAACACTTCTAATAATTGGACCCTACTTATTAACTTCATTTATTTTACAGTCTGGATTATTCACTGATAGATCTAGAGAACTAAGAGAAAACATGGAGTATGTTTCATCTCTTGATATAGTAAAAAATCAAACTATAAACGTTGATAAATCAGGAATCAAGAATACTCGATCCCAATCAAAAATCATAAGGATTTCTTTATTAACTCCTAAACTAGGGGAAGGATTAGAAAGTATTGATCAGTTAAAAAAGTCAGAATTAGCATGGACAACTGACCTTAAAAAGATAAAAAACAATGATTATTATTTTGAATTGATATATGAAAATGACATTTTAAAACCTTGGAAATTAATATTAAAAAAGTAAATTATAAATATATAATGAATAATCGTTTGTAATTTTAATAATGAAATCATTTAAGAGCTGGAAATTAACTAATAATAAACTTCATCAATTATTTAAAGATAAAAACGAGTATATTTCCATTAAAGTCCGTGGCAATACATGGGAGCCAATTACAAGATGGCTAAGATTAGATTCAAGAATTTTTAGAGAAACCACTAGCAAAGCAAGAATAACTCTATGCGATATTGAATCTCTGGCAGAAATTTATAACTACAGATCAATTCGATGGAAAGCAAAAAAACTAACTCCTCTGCCCACTAATGTAATTCCAGAATCTATAAAAAATATTTTTCGTAAAATACCAATCATTAAACAACTTGCATATGAACTCGAAATAGTTTTTTATAAATATAGTGAAAATATTTCTGAACATTTAATATCAATAGTAATTCCTGCAAGAAATGAAGCTGGTAATAAAGAACTTTTAATTAATGCTCTAAATAAATTCAAAAATATACCCAATAAATTAGAAATTATATTTGTTGAAGGTAATAGCAAAGATAATACATATGATATTTTGAAAGAGTTAAAAGAAAATTTCTCAAATTTCTTCAAAATATCACTTTTAAAACAGACTTCTAGAGGAAAGAAAAATGCTGTCGTGGAGGGATTTAATATTTCTTCAGGTGAGACACTCGCCATTATTGATAGTGATTTTACTGTAGATATTGATGACAGTATTGCGGCAATTATGGAATCAACTAAAAATAAAAATATCCTAATTAACTGCGCCCGAACAACTTTTCCAATGGAAAAAGATGCGATGAGATGGGCAAATTATATAGGAAATAGACTCTTCGCAATATTTCTATCAATTCTCATAAATAAACCTGTATCAGATTCTCTCTGTGGGACAAAAGTTTTTTCAAGAAAATTCTTTAAACTAATGAAACAAAATGGAAGTTGGGATTCCAAGTCTGATCCATTTGGGGACTTTACAATTTTATTTGAAGCTGCGAACAACAACATTAAAATACTTAATTATCCTGTTAGGTATTACGCTAGAAAATCTGGAGCACCAAATATATCTAGATGGATAGATGGATTAAAACTCATCAAAGTATGCTGGATTTACATGATTTCTGATATCTGAATTAAATAAAATTTTCTTGAGTATTTTCTTAGGATTTTTAATTTCTCCAAATTAGTAATAAAGTAGTTAGATTCTTAAATAAGATAAATTCATTAAATTCCATGACATGAATTTTAATTTTAAGTTCGAAAAATTAAATAAAAAAAATTACCATAGAGAGCGCTATGGCAAAATCTTAACTGTAAGACTGCCATGTAATCCAATATTTCCAATAGGACCTATTTATATAGCTGACCATATTCACAAGTGTTTTCCAGGTATAGAGCAACAATTTATTGATCTAGCAATAATTCCATCTAATAAAGTTTCCAAATACTTATCTAGAAAAATTGATCAATTTAGACCACACCTAATCATCTTTTCATGGAGAGATATACAAATTTATGCACCCGTTGACGGTAGAAGTGGAAATCCCCTTCAAAACTCTTTTGAAGTTTTCTACTCAAAAAATATCCTTAAAAAAATTAGAGGTTCGTGGGGAGGATTAAAATTAATCGCATCTCATTATGGAGAAATATATAGAAATACTTCTCTAGTTAAGATGGGGCTTAAAAGAGCACAAAAATACAACAAAAATGTAAAAGTAATACTAGGCGGTGGGGCTGTAAGTGTCTTCTATGAACAATTAGGAAATCTACTTCCAAAAGGGACAGTTATTTCTGTTGGAGAAGGAGAAAATCTAATCGAAAAAATCATTAGAGGAGATTCTGTAGAGGAAGAAAGATGTTATTTTGCAGGACAAAAACCTCGCAACAAATTAATACATGAACAACCTTCTGGAACTGTTAAAACTGCCTGCAACTATAAATATATCAAATCAATATGGCCTGAATTCAATTGGTATATTGAAGGAGGAGATTACTACGTAGGGGTACAAACGAAAAGAGGTTGTCCTCATAATTGTTGTTTCTGTGTTTACACAGTAGTAGAAGGGAAGAAGGTTCGCGTCAATCCTGTTAACGAAGTAATCAAAGAAATGAAGCAACTATATGATCTTGGAGTAAGGGGATTTTGGTTCACTGATGCACAGTTTATTCCAGCCAAAAAACATATTGAAGATGCAAAAACACTTTTGCAAGCAATTAAGGATCAAGGTTGGGATGATATTAATTGGGCTGCATACATTAGAGCAGATAATATTGATGCTGAGCTAGCTCAACTTATGGTTGATACAGGCATGAGCTACTTTGAAATAGGTATCACTTCGGGATCTCAAGAACTTGTTAGAAAAATGAGATTAGCTTATAACCTTGAAACTGTATTAAATAATTGCAGAATGCTAGTCAAGTCAGGCTTCAAGAATCATGTTTCAGTTAATTATTCATTTAATGTTTTTGATGAAACGCCTAGCACTATAAGACAAACAATTGCTTATCATAGAGAATTAGAAAATATTTTTGGGAAAAGCTCAGTTGATCCAGCTATATTTTTTATAGGTTTGCAACCTCACACTCTTCTTGAGAAGTACGCCTTGGATCACAAAATTTTGAAGCCAAATTATAATCCAATGAGCATGATGCCTTGGACAGCGAGAAAACTTCTTTGGAATCCCGGCTCATTAGGAAAAAAACTTGGTCAGGTTTGCTTAGAAGCTTTTGATAATCCAGAAGATGAATTTGGTAAAACAGTTATCGACATCCTTGAGAGAGAATATGGAAAGTCTTCCTTAAAGGAATCCTTAAAAGTTCGTCCCTTATCAGAAAGGAAACTAGTCAATTCTAAATAATAAGCTCAACTATTGTTAGTCCTCTTTCTCAATTGAACTAGAAATCCCTTTCGATTTTAATGATTCAGAGTAGAATTCTGCTGGTTCTAGATCACAAACAATTACCAATCCTACACCTGTATTATGTGCCTCTAGCATTATGGATATAGCATCTTGTTCGCTTAATTGAGGCACAACTTCTCGCAGCGAAATAGTGACATACTCCATAGAATTAACTGGGTCATTATGAAGTAAAACTTTATATTTTGGAGATTTATTTTTTAATTCAGCAGGTTTCTTTTCGATTACTGCTGAATTATTACTTAAACTTTGTTCTAACTTTATGGATAGCATTAAAATTTTAGAATCTAAATAACAATCATAATTATATATTAATTATTCTTTCCATTGCATTAATGACATTTGATCGTGAGTTGAATGCTGACAAACGAAAATATCCCTCTCCTGATAATCCAAATCCGCTCCCAGGTGTTCCGACTACACTAACTTTTTGGAGAAGAAAATCAAAAAAGTCCCAAGATGTCATTTGATCAGGAACTTTAATCCAGATGTAAGGAGCATTGTCCCCACCATAAACTTTATATCCTGCATTAAGAAGTTTATTTTTCATGATTTGTGCATTTTCCATATAAAAATCAATTAAACCTTTCACCTGTTTCTTCCCTTCAAGAGAATAAACAGCCTCTGCTCCTCTCTGCACCACATAACTTACTCCATTGAACTTTGTCGATTGTCGCCTATTCCAAAGAGACCATAAGTCAATTTCTTCATTTTTTGAGCTCAAACCTTTAAGATTTTTAGGTATTACTGTAAAAGCACATCTAACTCCAGTGAATCCTGCATTCTTTGAAAAAGATCTAAATTCAATAGCACAATCCTTTGCTCCCTCAATCTCATATATTGAATGTGGAATATCATTATCTTTAATAAATGCCTCATAAGCGGCATCAAACAGTATTAGAGACTTGTTTTGAAGAGCATAGTCAACCCACTTTTTCAAGTCTTCTTTATTAATGGTTGCTCCGGTCGGATTATTAGGAAAACAAAGATATAAAATATCAACTTTTTTTTCAGGTAGTTCTGGCAGGAAGTTATTTCCCTCGTTTATTGGAAGATATGTTAATCCTTTATAAGTACCATTTTCAAGAGCCTCTCCAGTTCTGCCTGTCATAACGTTACTGTCTACATAAACAGGGTAAACAGGATCTGTCACAGCAATTGAATTATCTTTGCCAAGAATATCTAAAATATTGCTACTATCGCATTTAGAACCATCTGAAACAAAGATTTCTTCAGGTGAAATTTGACAGCCTCTCGAAATAAAATCATGCTCAGATATTTTTTCTCTCAGCCAAGAATAACCTTGTTCTGGTCCATAACCTCTAAATCCATCTGCTGTCCCCATATCATCTAAAGCTTTGCCCATAGCCTCTATACATGCTCTGGGTAATGGTTCTGTAACATCTCCTATGCCAAGCTTTATAATTTCAGCACTTTTATTTGATTGAGAATATATTTTTACCCTTTTAGCAATTTCAGGAAATAAATAGCCTGCTTTGAGTTTTAAATAATTTTCGTTTAATTGAACCACTTTAGATAAAAAATTTCACCAATATTAGAATAATGTATTAATGTGCTTTAGTGGTGATTAGATGTTAAGATTATTTTAGTTATGATTAATTTAAGAGATAATCATAATTTTGCAATCAATTTCAATTAGTTTGAAAATCGTTTAAAGCTTTATAAATAGCAGAATTCAATCACTATTAATTTTAAAAGTAAATAACAATAGCTAAAAAAAATTGCTTTATTACAAAGATAAAATTTAATTTTTAATTTTAGACGATTTTCAAAACCCAAATCATTCAGAATCAATTATATGTCTCAGCAAATTATCATCGCTGAGCAGGCTCGAATAGCAGCGCTTCTCACAGATGATCGAGTTGATGAATTAATCGTCTCACAAGGTCAATATCAAATTGGCGATATCTTTTTAGGAACAGTTGAAAATGTTCTCCCTGGCATTGATGCCGCTTTTATAAATATTGGTGAAAGTGAGAAAAATGGATTCATACATGTTTCAGATTTAGGTCCACTACGAATTAAAAAAGGGACATTTGGAATAACAGAATTACTAG
Source organism: uncultured Prochlorococcus sp. (assembly GCA_902615165.1). The sequence continues at coordinate 16,069 of CACMNZ010000012.1, read as the reverse complement.
AGCCAAAACAAAAAGTTCTAGTGCAGGTAATAAAGGAACCCACAGGATCTAAGGGTCCCAGACTAACTGGAAGTATCTCAATCCCAGGCAAATACTTAATACTTCAGCCATATGGCCAAGGAGTAAATATTTCAAGAAAAATAAATACAGAAACAGAAAGAAGCCGCTTAAAAGCTCTTGGGGTTTTAATAAAACCACCCAGCACAGGCTTGTTATTTAGAACAGAGGCTGAAAAAATAAAAGAAAAACTTTTAATTGAAGATTTAGAACAATTAATTCAACAATGGGAAAATGTACTAAAAGTTTCTGAGGCTTCTAATCCGCCAAATTTAGTAAAAAGAGATGATGATTTCTCTCTTAAGATCTTGAGAGATCATATTAAAGAATCCACTAAAAGCATAATCATCGATAGTAAAATTTCAGTTGCAAGAGCAAAAGATTTTTTAAGAGATTATGAATCTGATTTAGATTTTGAATTTCACGATAACAGTTTAAACCAACATATTTTCGAAAAGTACGAAATTAAGAAAACAATTCAAAAAGCTCTCCAGCCGAGAGTAGATCTTCCTTCAGGAGGTTATATCATTATCGAACCTACTGAAGCTTTAACGGTAATCGATGTTAACTCAGGTTCATTTACAAGATCCGCAAACTCGAGACAAACCGTTTTGTGGACAAATTGCGAAGCAGCAGTAGAAATCTCAAGGCAAATGAAATTAAGAAATATTGGTGGAGTTATAGTAGTAGATTTTATCGATATGGAATCTAGAAGAGATCAATTTCAGTTACTTGAGCATTTTAACTCAGCAATAAAAGATGATTCTGCTAGACCTCAGATAGCTCAGCTTACTGAATTAGGCTTAGTAGAGTTAACCAGAAAAAGACAAGGTCAGAATATATATGAATTATTTGGGAAAAAATGTTCTATATGCGACGGAACAGGACATATAGAGAATATATTAAATCACGAAATTTCTAACTTGAAAATTAAAAATGTTGAAAATAAATCTAATCAGTCAAACAATCTAAAATATTTTGATAAAGATGCTTCTCAATCAACTGATGCGCAGGAAAAAATAATTGACAAGGAATTAACTAACTCTAAAGATCTAAGTAAGGAAATTTACTCTAATAAAAAAGAAAAAGAAAAAGAAGTTTATAATGATAATTTGAACCATTCAAATTCAAAAGAAAAAAATATAATAACAGTTGATCTTACTAATGAAGAAAAAATTGTTTTCAGTCAATTAGGTATTAATCCACTTATAAAGTTAGGTAAAGAATATCTCATCAGCAATAATTATGTGCGTTTAGAAGAAAGTAACAAAGAAAAAGAAAAACCCTTAGATAATAAAAAAACAAAAGCAAAACAAATCAAAAAATTCTCAAAATCGGGAGAAGAAAAGATTCAAATTAAAATTGAAGCACATGCAAATTCTAAAGAAAAATCAACAACTAAAACTATTGAAAATAATGAAGTTTTATCTACAGATAAAAAGGATGAAATTGAACTTTCAGATGAGCTAAACAATGCCAGAAAAAAAAGAAGAAGATCTTCAGCAAGCATTGAGTAAAGTATCCGAAGTTGGAATTGATGAAGTTGGCAAAGGAGCAGTTTTTGGTCCAGTTTTTGCAGCAGCTGTGGTATTAACTGAAAAAAGTAAATTTATTTTAAAAGAATTTGGAGTAACAGATAGTAAAAAACTAACTCCAAAAAAAAGGAATTTACTTTTACCAAAAATTTTATTACTCTCTTCAGATTACGGAATTGGGCAATCCTCGGCAAGAGAAATAGATATATTAGGTATCAGGGTTGCGACAGAACTTTCAATGATTAGAGCTTTAAAAAAATTAAAAGAAAAGCCATCTGAATTAAAAATTGATGGCCCCTTATTATTAAGGCCATGGAACGGAATTCAGAAAAACATAGTATCAGGAGACTCAAAGTTTATCTCAATAGCTTCAGCAAGCATAGTTGCCAAAGTTTTTCGCGATAATCTAATGGAGAGGTTAGACAAAAAATACTCTGGATACTTGATATTTAAAAATAAAGGTTACGGAACCAGAGATCATCTTTCATTAATCAAAAAAAATGGAATAACTAAACTTCATAGGAAAAGTTTTTTAAAAAAATCAAATCTTATTTAATTCACACCAATCTAAAAAATCTTTTACGAGTTGCTGTTGAACTCTTGACTTTATACCTAACAGAATCCCATTTAATACCGAATGACCAGTAGATTCCAAAATCTTCCTTGGAACCAGCTTCAGAAGAGGGGGCTGGCTCACGGATACCCCTAGAAGCGCCTCACCTTCTAATCCAATATCAGTTGCTTCCAGATTAGCCTTCAAAATCAGATTAAAATCATCTATCATCCCCAAACCATCCAATGTACTTTCAAGGGCACTCATTTTTAAAATTCCATCTTTATTTTCTACCGCAATTGAGACAACAGGGTTAATATCTAATTGAAAAACCTTAAAACTTGTTACTGTATACTTATATCTACCTGCTCCTTCTGGTACTAATTTTTTGGAGTCAAGCATTGCTCCAACAACTCTTTCTTCTTCCAAAAGATATTTAGAAAGATATTCTTTATTACGTGGAACAGAAAGTCTGAGTTTCTGTTTAGCATCAAAAGACAACAGCATTTTCTATATTCCTCCAATGCTTATTTGATCTCTTTTTTTTTTCGATTAATCATGCGCAAACAAGTTGCATATTTAGGTCCTCAAGGAACATACGCAGAAAAAGCAGCTCATTTATTATCAAAGATTGCCAATTTCCAGGCACCTATATTTGTACCATGTAATGGGTTACATTCGGTCATTAAATCGATAGCATTCAACAATTGTGATGCTGCTGTAGTCCCTATAGAAAATTCTGTAGAAGGAGGAGTTACAGCTACTCTAGATGCCCTTTGGAAATTTCCTGAAATTTTTATAAATAAAGCAATTGTTTTACCTATAAAACATGCATTAATTAGTGATGGAGAACTTTCAAATATTTCAGAAGTATTATCTCATCCTCAAGCATTAGCTCAATGTTCAGAATGGTTATCTGAGAATCTTCCAAATGCAATTCCCCTACCAACAAATTCGACATCAGAAGCTGTCAATATGGTCAAGGGGAGTAAATTCAGAGCTGCTATCGGTTCAAAATCATTAATTCAAATCGAAGGACTTAAAGAATTAGCCTTTCCTATTAATGATGTTCAAGGTAATTGCACTAGATTTGTTTTATTGAGCAAGGAGTCAAATTCAAATTTAGCTAATATTGCAAGTTTTGCTTTCTCATTAATTTCAAATAAACCTGGTGCATTGCTTGAAGCTTTAAATTATATTGCAGATTTTGGATTTAATATGAGTAAAATTGAATCTAGACCTTCAAAAAGAGAATTCGGCGAATACATAATTTATATTGATTTAGAAATAAATACTCAAAATAATATTACAAATTTTCTTGAGTTGAAAAATAAGCTAAAACCACTTTGCAAGAATTTTGTAGATTTTGGAAATTATTTTTCTGAAAATATTGAACTAGATTAATTTACCCTCTTGATTTATAAACGCCAAACTCCATTAAACCTTTACTAAATGCCCAATTCATTAGAAGTATTGTGGGGATCTCTCTAATAGATTTCACTAACGCTGAAGGTCCAAGACTCAAAATTGCTAGTGGCCTTCTAGCTCCCTCAATAATGGAGTCGTACCATGATGGATTTGTATAAAAATTCCAATTTTCGGAAATAACTCTTCCTGAGCTATTTTCGTTAGTTCTAAGAATGTTACTAAATTCGTTAATACTAATAAAATTAGGATGTACCCATTGTTCAAGTAATTGTTTAAGAACCAACTTTTCAAAAAATGATGGGGGATATGCCTTGAGGTCTCTTGAGTTCCAATCTGCCAATGCCAAATAACCTCCAGGTCTTAGAGTTCTCAGCATTTCATCTGCAAACCTAGTTTTATCATTCATGTGTGCTCCTGCCTCAACACTCCAGACGGCATCAAATGATCCATCTTCAAATTTCAAATCCAAAGCATCCATAACTTGGAAGTTGCAATTTAGCCCATGAGCAGTAAGTTCTCTTGCTCTTTTAACTTGAGCCGGACTAATTGTAATACCAGTAACATTAAACCCATAATATTCCGCAAGAATCCTAGAACTTCCTCCTATTCCACAACCTACATCAAGTATTCTGGATCCCTTTGGCAATTTATCTAAACCACTCCATTTGACTAATTCATGAACAAACTGAACTTTAGCCTTTCTAAAATCTATATTTTTATTTCCTAAGGGATAAAAACCCAAATGTATATGTTCTCCCCACAATCTCTCGAGTAATTTATCCTGAGTCCAAGCATCGTATGCAGAAGCTACTGTACCAGAAGAGATATATTTTCTAGCATTATTTCTCCAAATTATAGTTAAAAATAGAAAGAATAAAACTACTAAAAAAAAAGGGAATAATAATTCAAACATTTAATTTTCTTTAATATCAGGAAAACTCTCTTTCAATGCTGTTCTTGCTGCAAGTTGTTTTCTTGTATGATCAAGCATTTCATATTCTCTTTGCAAACGGGTAAAAGTATTTCTCTCCTCAAGAAGTCTTTGCTGTTCCTCCGCAACAGGACCGCCCAAATGAGCTCCTATCCAAAATGATAAATCAATTGGGTTATCAGGTAATTTATCGGGTAGATTTTTCTTAGTATTAGTCAATTTGCTCGTTAAGTTAATAACATCACTAAGTGCTTCTTTTACTGAATCTTTTAAAGAATCTAGTCTTTTAAAGTCATCAATATTCTCATCACTAATCCAAGTAACCATCGCAGAACAAAATGGAGTCGAACGGGTAACTTCTAAGACTTGAAATCTTTGTTGGCCGAGAGTGATAATATTACTTCTCCCATCCTCTGCAGTTTGATGTTTTATAATTTGTGCACAACATCCAATATTAGCCATACTTTTAGTAGTCGGATCCCACTTAATAACTCCAAACATAGAATCACTCTCAAGAACTGATTGGAGCATGATCCTATATCTAGATTCAAAAATATGTAAAGGCAATACTTCTTGAGGAAAAAGGACTACCTCTGGCAAAGGAAATAAAGGTAATTCCCTTACTGAGAGTTCTCCCATTTAAACCTCATTTCATTAATTTTATATTAATCAATTTAGGGCGCTTTCGGGATTAATTAAAGTTTAACTTCTATATCTACGCCACTAGGGAGATCTAATTTCATTAAAGCATCAATAGTTTTTGCAGAAGGACTATAGATATCTATAATTCTTCGATGGGTTCTTGTTTCAAAATGTTCTCTAGAGTCTTTATCAACATGTGGTGATCTTAGGACACAATAAATCTTTCTTTTTGTAGGTAAAGGAATCGGACCTATCGCTGAGGCAGAAGTAGTATCAGCAGTTTGGATTATTTTGTCACAAGACAGATCAAGCATTCTTCTATCAAATGCTTTAAGTCTTATTCTTATTTTTTGTTGTGCAATTGATGCAGTCATAGTTTCAAATAACTTTTAGTAAAGGGTCATTATTAAGAATGACCCTTATCCATAAGCCTATATTAGATGATTGAGGTTAAGTTTTAAAATTCGAATTTATTATTTGAGAATTTTAGAAACAACTCCAGCACCGATAGTACGTCCACCTTCACGTATAGCAAATCGCATGCCTTGTTCAATAGCTACTGGACAAATTAATTCTCCAGTCATCTTAATTCTGTCTCCTGGCATAACCATTTCAACATTAGAGCCATCATCTGAAGTAAATGCTGTTATTTGACCTGTTACATCCGTTGTTCTGATGTAGAACTGAGGTCTATATCCTGCAAAGAAAGGAGTATGTCTACCGCCCTCTTCTTTTTTGAGAACATAAACTTCTCCTTCAAACTGAGTATGAGGGGTAATAGATCCTTTCTTCACAAGAACCATTCCTCTCTCAATATCTTCTTTCTGAACTCCCCTTAAAAGTAAACCAACATTATCGCCAGCCATGCCTTCGTCAAGAAGTTTTCGGAACATTTCAACTCCAGTTACAGTTGTTACTCTTGTATCTCTTATTCCAACTATTTCTACTTCTTCTCCAACCTTAACTTTACCTCTCTCAATTCTTCCAGTAGCAACAGTTCCTCTACCAGTAATCGAGAAAACATCTTCAACTGCCATCAAGAATGGTTTATCAACTTCTCTTTCTGGTTCGGGAATGTTAGCATCAACTGCTTTCATTAATTCTTCAATTTTTGATTCCCAAGTAGAATCACCTTCAAGAGCTTTTAAACCTGAAACTTGAACTATAGGAATGTCATCGCCAGGGAAGTCATAACTATCTAACAGTTCCCTAATTTCCATCTCAACAAGTTCAATAATTTCATCATCATCGACCATATCGCACTTATTTAGAGCTACTACAAGAGCAGGAACTCCAACCTGTTTAGCTAATAGAATATGCTCTTTTGTTTGAGCCATAGGACCATCTGTAGCTGCGCAAACTAGAATAGCTCCATCCATTTGGGCGGCTCCTGTGATCATGTTTTTCACATAATCAGCATGTCCTGGACAATCGACATGAGCATAATGTCTGCCTTCAGTTTCATATTCAACATGAGCTGTATTAATGGTAATGCCACGCTCTCTTTCTTCAGGAGCACCATCAATGTCTCCATAGTCTTGAGCTTGAGCTTGACCTTTTTTGGCTAATACGTTTGTAATAGCAGCAGTAAGTGTTGTTTTTCCATGATCAACATGGCCAATAGTACCTATGTTGACATGTGGTTTGTTTCTTTCGAACTTCTCGCGAGCCATTTTGAATTAAAGAATCGAGGGTTTAAGAGTGTTTTAGTTTAGAGATCAGGAGCTGCCCTGATTCTTGGAAATGATAGCTTCAGCAACATTACGAGGAACTTCCTCATAATTTGCGAACTCCATTGAAAATATTCCCCGACCTTGAGTCATCGATCGGAGTTGAGTGGCATAACCGAACATTTCGGCTAAGGGCACTTTGGCCTGTACCTTAGACAACCCATCATCGACAGATTGTCCTTCTACTTGACCCCTTCTGGAAGAGAGATCACCAATTACAGATCCAAGAAAGTCGTCAGGACTTTCGACCTCAACTTTCATCATAGGCTCTAAAAGGACAGGATTGCATTTTTTAACCCCATCTTTAAAAGCCATTGAACCTGCAATTTTGAAGGCCATTTCAGATGAGTCTACATCGTGGAATGAACCATCGACTAGTGTTACTTTTACATCAATGAGTGGATAACCGGCAAGAACACCAGATTCACAAGTTTCTTTCATTCCATTAGATGCAGGTCCAATATACTCTTTTGGTACAGCACCGCCAACAATTTTATTTACAAATTCAAAACCTTTGCCAACTTCAGCAGGTTCCATTTCGATAATTACATGACCATATTGACCTTTTCCTCCAGTCTGTCTTGCATATTTACCTTCACCTTTAGAACTAGATCTAATTGTCTCTCTATATGAAACCTGAGGCGCTCCTATATTGGCTTCAACTTTAAATTCCCTTAACATTCTATCCACAAGGATTTCCAAGTGCAATTCACCCATACCTGCAATAACAGTTTGATTTGTCTCAGGGTCTGTACTTACCCTAAAAGTTGGATCTTCTTCAGACAATGCAGTTAGAGCTTTTGATAGTTTTTCCATATCACCTTTTGTTTTTGGCTCTACAGCCACTGAGATAACTGGTTCAGGAATAAATAATGTCTCCAAAACTATTGGATCTTCCGTATTACACAAGGTGTCACCAGTAGTTGTATTCTTAAGTCCTAATACAGCTCCTAAATCCCCAGCCCTTAATTCATCAACCTCCTCTCTTTCATCAGCCTTAAGAATCACTAATCTAGAAATTCTCTCTTTAGCATCCTTAGTAGAGTTCATTACATAACTGCCCTTTGAAAGAACACCAGAATACATTCTTACAAATGTTAATTTTCCATAGGGATCTGACATTACTTTGAAAGCTAGTGCACTGAAAGGAGCGTTATCATCTGAAGGTCTTATATCTTCCTTACCACTTGGTAAAACTCCTTGTATTGGCTTTACATCAACTGGCGCTGGTAAGTAATCAACAACGGCATCTAGGACAAGTTGAACTCCTTTATTTTTGAAAGCTGAACCACATAATACGGGAACTAACCCATGTTTTAAAACACCTTCCCTAATACCTTTTTTAAGTTGTTCTGTTGATAATTCTCCTTTTTCTAGAAAAATTTCTATTAACTCTTCATCATTTTCTGCGACACTCTCCATTAACTTTAGTCTCCACTCAGCAGCTTCCTCCTCCATTTCAGGTGGAATTGGTGCTTCTTCTATATCAGTACCTAAATCATTTTTGTAAAGATATGCTTTATTGGCAACTAAATCAATGATGCCTGTAAGATCACCTTCAGCTCCTATGGGCAGCTGAATTGGAAGTGCATTTGCCTTTAGTCGATCTTTAATTTGTTTATTAACTTTTAGAAAATCTGCACCAGTTCTGTCCATTTTGTTAACAAAAACCATCCTTGGGACAGAGTATCTATCTGCTTGACGCCAAACTGTCTCTGATTGAGGCTGAACTCCGCCAACTGCGCAAAAAACAGCTATTACTCCGTCCAAGACTCGCATTGATCTTTCCACTTCAATAGTAAAGTCAACGTGTCCGGGAGTATCAATAATATTAATTCTGTGATCTTGCCAACTAGTAGATATTGCAGCAGCAGTGATAGTTATTCCTCTTTCTCTTTCTTGATCCATCCAATCTGTTACTGCAGCACCATCATGAACTTCTCCTATCTTATGAACTACACCTGAATAAAACAAAATTCTTTCAGTAGTTGTTGTCTTCCCTGCATCAATATGAGCGGCTATACCTATGTTCCTTACTCGTTCTAGGGGAAAGTCGCGTGCCAATTTTAAAGCTCCAAATAGAATAATTTTTAATGAGTGTAGTTCACCCTAAAAGTAAACTTTTATAATAATAAACTACTTAAGTACCTTTTGATGAAATTAATATCTGTAATGTGCAAAAGCTTTATTAGCTTCTGCCATTTTATGAGTGTCTTCTCTTTTTTTCACTGCACTACCAGTTTCATTTGCTGCATCCATCAACTCTCCAGCAAGTTTTTGTGACATGCTTTTACCATTTCTTGCACGTGAAAATGTAACAAGCCATCTTAATGCCATTGCCGTACCCCTCTCTTGGCGAACTTCCATAGGTACTTGATATGTTGCACCACCAACTCTTCTAGCTCTCACCTCGACGAGAGGAGTAGCATTTTTAACTGCTGTTTCAAACAGCTCGACTGCATTCCCTCCCGTTCTCTCACCTATTAAAGAAAAAGCATCAGACAATATTCTTTGGGCTGTAGATTTTTTGCCATGTTTCATCAATCGAGATATCATCATTGAAGCAAGACGACTATTAAATTGAGGATCTGGAAGAACTGGTCTTTTTACTGCTGCATTACGACGTGACATGTTTTTGAAAAGTGATGTTTACAAATTAATCTTTTGGAGATTTTGCTCCATACTTAGATCTGGATTGACGTCTATCTTTGACTCCAGCCGTATCTAAAGTTCCCCTTATTATATGATATCTAACTCCAGGCAAGTCCTTAACTCTTCCACCTCTAAGTAGCACTACAGAGTGTTCTTGCAAATTATGTCCAATACCAGGAATATAAGCAGTTACTTCGAAACCAGAAGTTAATCTCACCCTTGCGACTTTTCTTAGAGCTGAATTAGGTTTTTTAGGTGTTGATGTATAAACTCTAGTACATACCCCTCTTCTTTCAGGACAAGCTTTCAATGCGGGAGATTTAGTTTTCTTAGTCAGACGTTTTCTTTCTGAACCTATTAATTGTGAGATGGTGGGCATCTATTATATTTTGAAAAAATAAACATCTTTACATCATAACCTGTTACGAGTACCAACTAAAAGTTTTTAATCATATTTTTTTAAAATTTGCGAAATTAAACTTCTTTGGTAAATATTCATTATCTTTAGATTTATTTTCATATTTATTTTTATAATAGGAATACATAAATAACTAAATAGAATTAAATAATCTATGGGAGAGAGTATCAAAAGAATCGTTGGCCCATATCAAGATAGTTATTCCCCAAATGGAATAATTGGGGAGAAAGACGCGTGTGGAGTTGGTTTCATAGCAAATATTAAAGGGGTCGAAAGCAATTGGATCCTAAAACAGTCCCTTAAAGGGCTTAACTGCATGGAACATAGAGGAGGTTGTGGAGGAGATAGTGATTCAGGAGATGGAGCGGGCATTTTATGTTCAATTCCATGGGGATATCTAGAAGAAAAAATTAATCTAAAAAATAATCAAGAGTTTAATAGAGGTTTAGGCATGATTTTTATGCCTAATAAAAAAGAAAAAATTGAATTATGCAAATCTATATGTGATCAAGAAGCAGAAAAATTAAAAGTAAACAAAACATCTTGGAGAAAAGTACCTGTTAATTATGAAATCTTAGGTCCTTTAGCTAAAGCAAATGCTCCATTCATATGTCAGTGGATTTTATATATAGCTAAAAAAGATCATCAGGATGTTGAAAGGCTTTTATTTCAATTAAGAAAAAGAATTGAGAAAAAAATAAGAGAAACTTTTAAAAATGATGTTGGGGATTGTGAATTTTATTTTGCCTCACTAAGTTCTCAAACAGTTGTTTATAAAGGTATGGTTCGCTCTGAAATATTATCCGAGTTTTATCAAGATCTAAAAGAAGAGAGTTTTAAAGTTTCATTTTCTGTTTATCATCGTAGATTTAGTACTAATACACTTCCAAAATGGCCGCTAGCTCAACCCATGAGATTTTTGGGTCATAATGGCGAAATAAATACTCTCTTAGGTAATATCAACTGGGCTAAGGCTTCAGAAACTCATATAGATGATTTTTGGGGAGAGTTATCTAATGAAATCAAACCTATTGTAGATGTAAACAAAAGTGATTCATCAAATCTTGATGCAACCCTTGAAATCAATATTCGTTCAGGTCAGCTCATTACTGACTCATTATTAAAACTTGTTCCTGAAGCATTTAGAGATCAACCAGAACTTGAGCTGAGAGATGATATAAAAGCTTTTTATGAATATTCTGCAAGCCTGCAAGAGGCTTGGGATGGTCCAGCACTCCTTGTATTTGCTGATGGAAATTTTGTCGGAGCAACGCTTGATAGAAATGGCCTAAGACCAGCAAGATATTCAATCACAAATGATGGTTTTGTAATAATGGGTTCTGAAACAGGAGTAGTAGATCTTGAAGAAGAAAGAGTAATAGAAAAAGGGCGATTAGGACCGGGACAAATGTTGGCAGTTGATTTTCATCAGAATAGAATCCTAAGAAATTGGGAAGTAAAATCTGAAGCCGCTCAAAGGCATGATTTTAAAAATCTTTTCAGTAATAGAACTATAAAAATTGAAAATAATGAATGGGTTAAAGACTGCAAACTAAAAGATCTTGAGTTGTTGCAACAACAAACTGCATACGGGTTTTCAGCGGAAGATAATGACCTTATCTTAGATTCAATGGCTTCATTAGCTAAAGAACCTACTTATTGCATGGGCGATGACATCCCATTAGCAGTTCTTTCATCTAAACCACATATTTTATACGACTACTTTAAGCAAAGATTTGCGCAAGTTACTAATCCTCCTATTGACCCTCTGAGAGAAAAACTTGTAATGAGTTTAGAGATGCATCTAGGAGAAAGATGTACACCATTTGAAATTAAAGATGCTAAACCCTTTGTTCATTTAAAAAGTCCGATTCTTAATGAGGTAGAACTCATTTCCATCAAAAAATCAAAAATTAAATCACAGACAATTTCAAGTTTGTTTGATTTAGAGGAAGGTATTGAAGGCTTAGAGAACCAATTAAAAGCAATCTGTAAACAGAGTGAACTGTCTATAAAAGAAGGTTGCTCTTTAATTATCATTTCTGATAAGGGAATTAATCCTAAAAAGACTTTTATACCTCCTTTACTTGCTGTTGGAGCGATTCATCATTATCTTCTTAAAAAAGAAATCAGGCTAAAAGCTTCTCTAATAATTGAGACTGGTCAATGTTGGAGCACACATCACTTAGCTTGTTTAATTGGATATGGAGCAAGTGCAGTTTGCCCTTGGTTGACCTTCGAAGCAGGTAGACACTGGTTAAAACATCCAAAAACACAAAAACTCATCGATAGCAAAAAAATAAATCCATTATCAACAGTTGATGTTCAAGAAAATATTAAAAAAGCTTTAGAAGACGGTCTAAGAAAAATTCTCTCAAAAATAGGCATCTCACTTTTATCTAGTTACCATGGTGCACAAATTTTTGAAGCTGTAGGCCTTGGATCTGACTTAATAAAAATTGCCTTTGATGGCACAACAAGTCGTATAGCAGGCATAACACTAAAAGAATTAACTAATGAAACACTTTCAATACATACGAAAGCCTATCCAGAGATCGATTTAAAGAAATTAGAATTTTTAGGATTTGTACAATTTAGAAATAATGGAGAATATCATTCCAATAACCCAGAGATGTCCAAGGTTTTACATTCAGCGGTAAAACAAGGACCAGGATACGATCATTTTGAAACTTACAAAAAACTTATTAGTAATAGACCGACAACATCTCTTAGAGATTTACTAACAATTAATTCAACAAGAAAAAGTATTCCATTAGAGGAAGTTGAAAGTGTTGAATCAATTTGCAAAAGGTTCTGTACTGGAGGAATGAGTTTAGGTGCTTTATCCAGAGAAGCGCATGAAGTTCTAGCAGTTGCAATGAATAGAATTGGGGGAAAAAGTAATAGTGGAGAAGGAGGAGAAGATCCAGCTCGTTTTAATGTTTTAAATGATATCGATGAAAATACTCAGTCAGCGACGTTGCCATTTATTAAAGGCTTAGAGAATGGAGACACCGCATGCTCAGCGATTAAACAAATAGCATCAGGAAGGTTTGGAGTTACACCTGAATATCTAAGAAGTGGTAAACAACTCGAAATCAAAATGGCTCAAGGTGCAAAACCCGGAGAGGGGGGACAATTACCTGGTCCAAAAGTTGATTCTTACATCGCAAAACTAAGAAATAGTAAACCTGGAGTAGCTTTAATATCTCCTCCCCCGCATCATGATATCTATTCAATTGAAGATTTAGCTCAACTTATCCACGACTTACATCAAGTTCATCCTAAAGCGAAAGTAAGCGTTAAACTTGTTTCTGAAATTGGTATAGGCACTATTGCTGCTGGAGTAAGCAAAGCTAATGCAGATGTAATTCAAATATCAGGCCATGACGGAGGTACAGGTGCTTCACCCCTGAGTTCTATTAAACATGCAGGTTTACCATGGGAACTTGGTGTTGCTGAGGTTCATAAATCTCTCTTAGAGAATAACTTACGCGAAAGAGTAATTTTGAGAACTGATGGAGGTCTTAAAACAGGCTGGGACGTAGTTATTGCAGCTTTACTAGGTGCTGAAGAATACGGTTTTGGTTCTGTAGCGATGATTGCTGAAGGATGCATAATGGCTCGGGTTTGTCATACAAACAAGTGTCCTGTTGGAGTTGCCACTCAAAAAGAAGAATTAAGAAAGAGATTTAAAGGTATTCCAGAAAATGTCGTCAATTTTTTCTTGTATATTGCTGAAGAAGTAAGACAGATAATGAGTAGTATCGGTGTCTCTAATATGGAAGAACTGATTGGTAATCAAGAATTTCTTTCTGCAAGAAATATCGATCTTCCAAAAACTTCTAATATTGATCTTTCTTCTTTAGTAAATGAACACTCAACCCCTGATAGATCATGGTTAAAACACTTAAAAACTGCCCATAGTAATGGTTCTGTATTAGAAGACGAGTTTTTGTCTGATACTAAATTTATAGATTCAATTAAAAATCACGAAATATTAACCAAAGAAATTGAGATAAAAAATACAGATAGAAGTGTTTGTGCGAAAATATCAGGCGAAATCGCAGAACTTCATGGCAACACTGGCTTCAACGGCAAACTCAACTTAAATTTCAAAGGATATGCAGGACAAAGCTTTGGTGCCTTTTTATTGAAGGGAATGAATGTTCAATTAATCGGAGAAGCTAATGATTATGTTTGTAAAGGAATGAATGGAGGCATACTCACAATTATTCCACCAAAAATAAATGAAATCTCCTCCGAACAAGTTATTTTAGGAAACACCTGTCTTTATGGAGCAACAGGTGGGAAATTATTTGCATTAGGAAAATCGGGAGAAAGATTTGCGGTTAGAAATAGTGGTGCTACAGCGGTAACAGAAGGAGCAGGTGATCATTGTTGTGAATATATGACTGGTGGGAAAGTAGTTATACTAGGTTCCACAGGAAGAAATATTGGTGCAGGCATGACAGGTGGAATAGCTTTTATAATCGATGAAAATAATGATTTAAGTAACAAAGTCAATAAAGAAATAGTAAGCATTCATCAAATAACTTCATCAAAACAGGAAAATATCTTATTGGAAATTATTAGAGAATATCAAGCAAAAACAAATAGCTTAAAGGCTGCCAAAATAATTGAAAATTGGTCTCATTTTAAGAGTACTTTCAAATTAATTGTTCCCCCAAGCGAAGAAGAGATGCTTGGTATAAAAAAAATGTAAATGCCTTTCTTTGTAAAAACTGAAATTATAAAAAAAGAATACTTAATTAATAATGATTTAAAACGAAAAATAATTAACGAACATATTGATTGGGTAAATAAATTAAAAACAGAGGGAATTAATATAAAAAGTGGCTTTTTGGTAGATGAGTTAAATAGGCCAGGTGACGGCGGATTACTTATTCTTGAGATGAATAACTATAGAAATGCACTAAAAATAATTAAGAATGATCCAATGATTAAAAATGATCTAGTTGAATGGAAATTAAATGAGTGGGTTGATCCAAATAAATGAATATAACTATCTTGGATACTTTTTCATAAGTTTTTGAATCTCTTCAGCATGGTAGCTACTACGAGTTAAGGGAGAACTAACTACTTGCATGAAGTTTAAATCTTTTTCCCCGAACACTTTAAAGTAGTTAAATTTTGAAGGACTTACAAATCTTTTAACAGGTAAATGATTTGGGCCAGGAGATAAATATTGGCCAATAGTAACAATATCAACGAAATTACTTTTTAAATCCTTAAGCAGACTTGAAACCTCCTCGTCTTTTTCCCCTAAACCAAGCATGAAGCCTGACTTTGTATAAATTTTGGGAGAATAGTCTCTGGTTCTTTTAAGCAACTCAAGAGTTCTTTCATATTTGCCTTGAGGTCTTACTTTTTTATATAGCGAAGACACAGTCTCAATATTGTGGTTTAAAACATTTGGATTTGAATCAAGAACTTTTTCAAGCGCTTTCCAGTTGCCACAAAGATCAGGTATTAGAAGCTCAATAGTAGTTTCAGGAGATTTTTCTCTTATTTGATGAACACATTGAAAAAATTGAGATGCGCCACCATCCTCAAGATCGTCTCTATTAACTGATGTGATTACAACATGCTTAAGCTTCATTCTAAAAACAGCTTCGGCTAAACGATATGGTTCAGTTGGGTCTAAGTCTCTCTTAGATCTATCAAAATCAATATCGCAATATGGACATGCCCTAGTGCAACCAGGACCCATTATGAGGAAAGTTGCAGTTCCACTAGCAAAACATTCGCCGATATTTGGACAGCTTGCTTCTTGACATACTGTATTGAGATTTAAATCATTTAATAAATTTGCAGTATTACCAATTCGCTCAACTTGTGGAGCTTTGACCCTTAACCATTCAGGTTTTGAAATTAAACTGTTAGGATTATTAGTCACATTAAATCTTCTTGACCTGTAATTTTATTTTACTAAAAACAAGATGAATTAACTATTTATAATTTCAAAGACGAAGCTCATTCAAAAGAAGTAAATAAATAAATGAATTCAACTAATCCTTCTGCAATTTAGAAAAATTTTAATTAAATTTACTCGTTACACAACGTTCTTGTTTCATTAACTAAAATTGAATAAGATTTCAT
>CACMNZ010000011.1 GCA_902615165.1 uncultured Prochlorococcus sp. | reverse complement strand
TTCAATTTGTGCGGGGCAAATAATTACGCAATTAGGATCTAGATCAGATATTGATCTTAAAGAGTTAATAAAATAGATTTAATCAAATAGTCTTATTCAACCAATCATAATATTTCATCTCAGCATGGTATTTTTTGTAAATAATTTGAGGGACATCATATGTAGAATTTTTATTTACGAAATCAATTAAACAATCTTTAAATTCTAGTTTACTTTTTATTGTGATTTCAAACTCTTTAGTTTCTTCAATATCTTCATTCCACTTATAAGTTGAAAAAATTTGCTTTATCGAAACACAAACTGAAAGTTTATTTTGTATTAGTAATTTAGCCATTCGCAAAGCATTTGCTTTACTTGATTCAGTTGTGATCATAACTAATACTTCCATAATGAATTAAACATCAATATTTTTAATTATGTGATTTATCAAATTATGATATTGATCAAAAGAATAAGAATAGTCATTATTAACTTCCGGCCTTTTAACCAAAAATAACTTCATTTTACTTCCAGAAACTATACTCTCCCAGTTTTTCTGAGAATAACTTCCAGATTCTCTGCATAAAACATAATCTATCTCCCAAAAATCACAAAGTTTTTTTTCTAAATTGCTTTTATTATTTTTACTCGGTTCAAGTATCGCTATGTTTGCATTTTGAATACATGATCCAAAAGCTTTAGTTATACTTTCATAAGTTGGAAGTACCCTTGTAAATACATTTGCTTTACAATTCATATAATAATTAGCTGTATCGTTAAGGAATCTTGATCCTATTGCAAGAAGGATATTCTTATTCTCAATATCAACGTTATTTATATCCTTTAAATCATCAATATAAAAAAAATTATTAGTGTTATTTATGAGAGATTTCCTCTCAAATAGTAAAAGAGGTGTATTAATCTCTTTACATGCATTATTAAGATTTTTAGAAATTATTACCGCAAACGGATGAGTAGCATCGACAACGCATGTGATTTTATTTTTTTTTATGAAATTAATTATTTGATCTTTATTATTTAATTTACCCGTAATGATATGTAACTTTGGATTCTCAATATAAGCTTGCCCTGCTTTATAAGTTAAAACACTTGCAAAGACTGAATAATTTAGTTCAAGAAGCCTATTAGCTATTACAGGTCCATCCGAAGTTCCTGATAGGATCCAAACATTTTTATAGCAATTTCCTTGATTCTGCATCAGTATGTCTTTAATTAAATAGTAAGTAATGAATCATTGTTTAATTCAGGCGGTCATTAATAGCGCTCCCCAAATGAGGTATACCAAAGAAAACCAAACTCCAATTGCAGAAATGATTGTTAATTTTAAAGGATTACGTAGTGAAGATCCAACCAGAGATCTGAAGATCATAGGATGGGGAAATATTGCCCAAGAAATGGTAGATGAACTAAAGGAAGGGCAAAATATTGTTATTGAGGGACGTCTAAAGATGAATTCTGTCACTAGAAAAGACGGAACGAAAGAAAAGCAACCAGAACTAACAGCTTCAAAAATTCATCAAATATCGCCAGTTGATATTATTAAGTCTGATCAAAAAGAAAATAATGAGTCATTTGAGAAAAAAGAAAGCACCAAAAATTCAAGTTGGGATAGTTCACCTTTAGTACCTGAAGTTGACGAAATACCTTTTTAAATCAAATATCAACATTATTTTCTTGAACACTTATAATAAATTTGCTTATTTTTCTTTCAAGTGCGGCAAGTTCGCTTCTAATTTCTGGCCATTTACCCTTATCAAGATTTTCTAATAGCCATGATCTATCTTGATCAAGTTTAAAAATTAAATCTCCTTGATTTGCAGTATTAGGATCTTGCATAATACTTGTTAAACAATTTAAAACTCATTCTACTAAATCAAAATGAAGAAATACCTGTCGCCTGGAAATTTAATCGTGACTGCTGGGGGTATATTAGCTTTTGTAGGAATGACTGCTTATTTTACGGACTCAGTGAATTTAAGTGTACCTACTTTTTTTTATGGAGTACCTATTTTCTTAATTGGATTAGGTTTAAAGACTTCCGAGATACCTCCTGTAGAGTTGTTTGACAAGAAAAACTTTGCGACAAATAAATTTAATAGACCAAAAGAATTAACAGCTCTAGTTAAAGATGTTACAAGATGGAGGTATGGTTTAAAAGCTCATCTTGAATCATCATTAGAATCCTTAAATTTGTGGGACGAGGATAACCCCCCTCAATTAAAAGAAATAGAGGAAATTACAAAGGAAGAAAAAAATGGTCTCAGAATGCGTTTCGAATTAAACGCTGTCCCTTTAGAAAAATGGATTGAAAAACAAGAAAGATTAAACAGGTTTTTCGTCAAAGGTCTTGAATCAGAATTTATTATCGACGATAATAAAAAAGAATTTGATTTTATTCTCTTTTATTGAATATAGGGATATATTTTGTAAAAACCTAATTTCTCAATTCAATCAAGTTTTAATGAATTTTAATAATGAATGATTCTCAAAGAGTATCAATATTAAGCGAAGCACTTCCATATATACAAAGATTCTCAGGTAGAAAAATTGTTATCAAGTATGGCGGTTCTGTTATGGAGAATGATAATTTAAAAAATGCTTTTTTTAGAGACGTAGCACTTTTATCAACTGTTGGTGTTTGTCCGATAGTAATTCATGGAGGTGGATACGAGATTAATAATTGGTTAAAGAAATTAGAGATATCCCCTAAATTCGAAAATGGATTAAGAATTACTGATCAAAAAACAATGGAAATTGTCGAGATGGTTCTAATGGGTAGAGTTAACAAACAAATTGTAAAAGGCATTAATAAAACTGGTTCCTTAGCGGTTGGGATATCAGGTCTTGATGGCAACTTAATTCAATCTAGAGAACTAGGAGATGGGAGCCATGGGTTAGTGGGAGAGGTTACGAAAATCAATCCTGAAATATTAGATCCTCTAATTTCTAAAGGATATATTCCAATTATTTCTAGTATTGGATCAACCTTAGAGGGTATTTCCCATAACATCAATGCAGATTTTGTTGCTGGAGAAATTGCTGCTGCAATAAATGCAGAAAAACTTATTCTTCTCACTGATACTCAAGGGATTTTAAAAGAAATAGATAACAAAAATAGTCTAGTTGTAAAAACTAATCTCAAAGAGGCAAGAGATTTTATTGATAAAAAAATTGTTACTGAAGGTATGATTCCAAAGACAGAATGCTGTATTAGAGCTTTAGCACAAGGAGTCAAAGCAGCTCACATAATTGATGGAAGAATAGAGCATTCATTACTTCTTGAGATTTTTACAAATTCCGGAATAGGTACAATGATAGTCGCCTAACCCATGAAAACTTATGAGCAAGTTTTAGAAACAGTAGAACTTGCTTTAGCTAAAGGCGAATATCATTTTTGTATTGAATTTCTTTTGCCAATAATCGAATCATTTCCTTTGTCAAGCAAAGAGGGAATAAATTTAAGAACAATCTTAATTACTGCTCTTTGTGGTATCAATAAAAAGGAGGAGGCTAAAAGGTTTTGTAAAGAACTTCTAAAATCTTACGATAATAAAAAGAGAGAAAATGCAAAATATTTAATGGAAGTTATAGACTCTCCTGACATTAAAAAGCCAGAAAATTGGAACATACAGTTTGAAAGCGACCCATCACTCAATAAAAAATCTCTAAACTCATTGCGCAAAAAAAAAGAAGTATTGAAGAAAAAAAAATTTATTAATGTAACTGAGAGCCCAACTGGTGAGACAAAACCCTTCCAGAAAGGCTTTTCACTGATCATTTTTTTAATACTATTATTATTAATTCCACTTTTAAGTGGCTGCGTTAAAATTGAAGATACCCTCGATATTAGTGAACTCGATTCAATAACCAATAATTTAGTGATAGAAAGTAAATACATAAATAAATTTCCTTGGCAATTAAAATTTGAAGAGAAGATGAAAGATATTTTTCCTGATGCAGAAATTAAACAAGAAGAATCAACCTTTTCTTTGAAACATAAAAATCTCAATTTAGAAGATACAAAGCAGGTTCTTCAAATCACCCAAAATACAGCTGGAAAGTTAGCGGGAGAATCAACAAATATAGAAATTAATACTACTCAAAAAAACTTCATTTTTTTTAAAAAATACTTTTACAGGTTAGATTTGGATCTAAATTCTATTCAAGGTATTGATAATTTAGAACTCATTTTCAAAATCATTCCCCCTAATAAAGCTATCCTTAAAGATAAAAATAATTCAAATTTAGAAATCACAAAAAATCTAATAATTTGGAATTTAAATCAAGGGCAGATAAATAGTCTTGAATTTTCTTTCTGGAGCCTAAACAAACTTTTGATTGGAATATCTATTATTTTAATAATTATAATAATGGCTTATTTATTAAGATTCTATAGATTTAAATTAGGTTCAGATTTACCTCAACTTCCATCAAAGTAATTACAACTCAGCAGGATTAACATCTATTGTTAAAAAAACATTTTTTGGAATATGTTTCCATAATATTGATCTATCAGGCAAAGGTATCTTTGTTCCTTCAGGGCCATGTATTAATATCTGCCATCTAAATTTTTTACCGACTTTAGCAATTAAACTAGGAGCAGGACCAATTAATTTCCAGTTCTTTTTCTCACAAAAATTGAGTAAATATTTTGCTAATTTTATTGCAATTGACTCAGTTAATTCATAATTTTCACCTGATAATTTAAGAAGGCAAATCGTGCAAAATGGAAATAAATTAGCATCTTTTCGCAATTTCGAGTTTTCACTTAAGAATCTTTCATAATCTCTTTTCTGAAGATACGAAATTACCGGGTGGTTAGGTTTATATGTTTGAAAAATTACTTTTCCTTTTTTTTGAGCCCTACCTGCCCTGCCAGCTAATTGCAAAAACAATTGTAATGATTTTTCTTCTGCCGAAATATCTGGGCGATGAAGCAACCCATCTGCTGCAATAACTACTGAAAGAGTAATATTAGGGATGTCAATTCCTTTTGCCAACATTTGAGTTCCCACAAGAATATCAGCATCACCTTTGGAGAACTTTGAAAGAATATCTCTATGACCATCTTTTCCTGAGGTTGTATCTCTATCAAAGCGAAGTACTCTTAAGTCAGGAAATTCTTCATTTAAAAACTCTATTACCCTTTGTGTACCTATTCCAAAAGGTTTAAAGGCAGTTGAATGACAATCTGGGCAACGATAGATCAATCTCGATTTATGACCACACCAATGACAATTTAACCATTTTTTTCCTTGTGAACCGAGATGCACTGATAAAGGAACGTCACAGTTAGGGCAATTTATTAAATATCCGCAATTTCTACAACTTAAAAACCCACTGTGACCCCTCCTGGGGATCAAAATTATTGCCTGCTCTTTTTTTAAGTGTAGTTGCGGAAGTAATTGTAATAATTCATTGGAAAAAATTTTCATATTTCCTTTCTTGAACTCATCCCGCATATCAATAATTCTTATTTCAGGAATCTCATTACTAGATATCCTTTGAATCATTCTTACTAATTTAAAATTCTTTTCAAAAATACACTTTTTCCAAGTCTTCATTGAAGGGGTTGCACTCCCAAAAATTAATTTTGCAGAATTCCTTTTTACTATTTCAATAGCAATCTCTCTTGCGTCATAACAAGGCATAGGACTATCTTGTTTATAAGAAACATCATGTTCTTCATCCATGATTATTAACCCAAGATTTTTTATCGGAAGAAAAACTGCGGACCTTGTTCCTATTACTATTAAAGGTTCATTAGCATTATTAATTTTCTTCCAAACCAAAGTTCTATGATTGGGAGAACAGTTACTATGATATTCGTAAACGACATTATTAAATCGCCGACTAAACCTATCAATAAGTTGAGGAATTAGTCCGATTTCTGGGGCTAGTATCAAACAACTTTTTTTCTTAAGAAATTGATCTTCAGCAATTCTCATATAAACTTCTGTTTTACCTGAGCCTGTTTCACCCCATAGAAGTAAAACATCTCCTGGTTTCATTGTTTGAAATTCTTCAAATGCAATTTTTTGCTCGTTTGTGAGATTTGGTTTTTTAGTTGCAATATGATCATTAAAAAACGAATGTAATTTAGTATCTATATTTTTTTTTCTTTTAGATTTAACAAGATAATTTTTACTTACCATTGAGTTAATTAGAGTGTAATTAAAACCAGACTTTATTAATTCACTTTGCCAATTACCTTTTTCACGCAAAGTATTCATTAAAAAAAATTCTTTTTTGGTTAATTCATTTTTCTTAATATCAAATTCTTTTTTAGATTCAATCCATATTTGATCTTTTAAATCTTTAGAAAAATTCTTATATTTACCAATCCAGCCAGGAGGAAATGCAGTTTTAAACATTTTCAAATTACTAACCATATAAAAAGAGGCTAGGGACCCTATCCATTCTCTCCAAGAGTCATCAATTACCTTTTTCTGCAAAATACTTTCAACAAACAAATATCTTATGCTTTTTCCTCCAGTAATATTTAATTCATCATTATTGATTGTCGAAAAGTTTTTTTTTGAGATCACCAACCCATTCAATAATCTCCCTCTTAGTCTCACACTTACAATATCTCCGACTTCTACCCCAAGATTATTTCCATCTAAATAGTAAAAGCTTTCATTACCGCTACCTATATCGAGCAAAATTTCCAATTTGTAGGAGATATTTAATAACTGATTACTTGCCGGCTTCAAAACTTTTTCTTAGTATTGGATTGTTGAACATTCCACAAAGTGTTTTTTGCACATTGTAAGTATCCTGCTCTTAAGGGAGACATGAAGCTTTGATCATTGACTGAAAATTCAAAAAATGATCTGCCTGTCTGAGAAATCCCAAGACTTTTTACTTTAGGTAATCTATAGCACTATTTAAATTTTTCAACAATTTAGAAAACTTTTCTTATTCTCATTTTGTGAAAAAGTTTTTTAAACATTAAGGGGAACTTTACTACTAAATGTTCAAATTAGCCCTAAATAAAATTTTATCTAGTTAAATTCACCCTAGAAAGGAGTCAATTATGTGTCCAGTCGCAGCAGAATCGAAGAATTCCAAGCCTAGTTCCAAAAAAAAGATTAATAAAAAAATTAATACGAATTTAGAAACAGTAGTTGAAGGAGATAGTAATAAAAATATTCAAAATTTACAGACATCTTCAGAGTTAGACGAAAGCAGGATTGAAAATAATAATGAATTTAGTGATTCTGAAGAAGAAGATAAAGGGCTCGGAAATATAAAGCTTGGGCCAAAAGGTATCTACACCGAAGATTCAATAAGAGTTTATCTACAGGAAATTGGAAGAATTAGACTTTTAAGACCAGATGAAGAAATTGAGCTTGCAAGAAAAATTGCTGACTTACTCCAATTAGAAGAGCTGGCAACTCAATATGAGTCAGAAAAAGGACATTTCCCATCAGTTAGAGAATGGGCCGAGTTGATAGATATGCCCCTTCCCAAATTCAGAAGAAGACTTCTCTTGGGTAGGAGAGCAAAAGAAAAAATGGTTCAATCAAATTTAAGATTAGTTGTTTCCATAGCTAAAAAATATATGAATAGAGGTTTATCATTTCAAGATTTAATCCAAGAAGGAAGTTTGGGTTTAATTAGGGCAGCGGAAAAATTTGACCATGAAAAAGGTTATAAGTTCTCTACATATGCAACATGGTGGATTCGCCAAGCTATTACAAGGGCAATTGCGGATCAAAGTAGAACAATTAGATTGCCAGTTCACTTATACGAGACAATATCCAGAATTAAAAAAACTACAAAAGTTCTTAGCCAAGAATTTGGCAGGAAACCAAGTGAAGAAGAAATCGCTGAGAGTATGGAAATGACAATTGAAAAATTAAGATTTATAGCTAAAAGTGCTCAACTTCCTATTTCTTTAGAAACTCCAATAGGGAAGGAAGAAGATTCAAGACTCGGAGACTTTATAGAGGCTGATATAGAAAACCCAGAGCAAGATGTTTCTAAAACTTTATTAAGAGAAGATTTGGAAGGAGTTCTAGCCACTCTTAGTCCAAGAGAAAGAGATGTTCTCAGATTGAGATATGGGATTGATGATGGAAGAATGAAAACTCTTGAAGAAATTGGCCAAATTTTTGATGTAACTAGAGAAAGAATTAGACAAATAGAGGCAAAAGCCCTAAGAAAACTAAGACATCCAAATCGAAATGGGGTTTTAAAAGAATATATAAAATAAAAAAAGTTAAGTATAATTTTTAGCCTTAAAAACTTGCAAAAGAATAGCTTAAAATAGATTCGACTTTATCTCAATTAAAACTCAAAATAATATTTAATGACAAATTTTAAGCTGAAAATTGCTAGTAGAAGAAGTAAACTAGCCATGGTTCAAACTTTATGGGTTAAAGATCAACTAGAAAGGAATATTCCCAATTTAGAGGTATCTATTGAAGCCATGGCAACTCAAGGTGACAAAATCCTGGATGTAGCCTTAGCAAAAATAGGCGACAAAGGATTATTTACAAAAGAACTTGAAGCACAAATGCTAGTCGGCCATGCAGATATAGCAGTACATTCTCTGAAAGATTTACCTACCAATTTACCTAGTGGCCTCAAATTAGGATGCATTACAAAAAGGGAAGATCCTGCAGATGCTTTAGTAGTAAGCAAAAAAAATGACTGTTATAAATTAGAAACTTTACCTGAAGGCTCGATTGTTGGAACAAGCTCTCTAAGAAGACTTGCACAATTAAGAAATAAGTACCCACATCTTGTTTTCAAAGATATCAGGGGAAATGTTATTACAAGAATTGAAAAATTAGATGCCGGGGAATTTGATTGTATAATTCTTGCGGCCGCTGGTTTAAAGAGATTGGGCTTTGAATCAAGAATTCACCAGATCATACCAAGTGAAATTTCCCTTCATGCAGTTGGCCAAGGAGCTCTAGGCATTGAATGTAAATCTGATGATAAAAAAGTTTTAGAAATTATAAATGTCTTAGAAGATAAACCCACTAGTCAAAGATGTCTGGCTGAAAGGGCTTTTTTAAGAGAGCTTGAAGGTGGATGCCAAGTCCCAATAGGTGTTAATAGCGATATTGAGAAAGGCCAACTTTACCTTACGGGTATGGTAGCCTCTCTTGATGGAGAAAGGCTTATAAAAGATCAAGTTATTGGCAATATTAATGACCCTGAACTGATAGGTATAGAACTAGCAAAGAGACTAAAGCTCCAAGGTGCCGACAAAATACTCAGCGAAATATTTGAAGAATTTAGAGAAAACAAAAATTAGTTAATTTACTAATTTAGGATCAATTTCTTTTTTATATCTCTCTTCACAATCTTTAATCACTTTAACAGCTTCTTCTATTCCAAAAAAACCATTAACATGACATGTTCCAGGTTTTTTTAGATCTTTGTAGTGCTCCCAATAATACTTTGTTTCTTTTAACCAATGATCTCCAAGGTCTTCATAACTTGAGATATGATCCATTCTTTTATCATCTGCGAGAACCGCTATTACCTTATCATCGACCTCTCCACCATCATCAAATTTCATCACACCAATAATCCTCGCCTCCACAATAGATCCTGGTATTAATGGCTCAGTTACACTGACAATTTCTACATCAAGTGGATCTCCATCTTCATCCCATGTCCTTGGTATACATCCATAAGCGAAAGGATAAGCAAGTGAAGAATAACCTACCCTATCAAGTTTAAGGTGGCCCGTTTCTGTAATTAATTCATATTTATTTATGGTATTAGAGTTCAGTTCAACAATAGTATTTATTACTGTATTTGAGCTATCAGTGAAAGCATTTAGTATGTGCAATAAATTTGGTGTAACCCTGCTTGGGGGTTGATTAAGGTTTGCCATCAAAAAATAATTTTTATTTATCTTACATCCTCATACTCGACCAAATTCTTTAAAAGTAATGTTTCAGCAAAAATCATTTATTTTTGACTTTAAATGATTAATAAAATAGTTTGGTGATAATTCTTCTTTAGTGACCATTCTTATCAATTCCATTGAATTAACTGATCTACCATATTTATGAACATTATTTCTTAACCAAAATATGATTTTTTGATATTCCCCATTTTGGATTAAATCATCTATCAAACCAATGTCTCTTTCCATTTGAGAAGATATTTGCGCACTTATAAGATGACCTAGCAAATATGAAGGAAAATATCCAAACGCACCTTCACTCCAATGAACATCTTGAAGACAACCTTCTGAATCATTAGATGGTTTTATTCCTAAAAGTTCACCATATCTTTTATTCCATTCCTCAGGAATATCTTCAGCAGGTAATCCTCCTTCAATTAAATCTATTTCAAGTTCGGTTCTAACCAGAATGTGTAAACCATAGGTCAATTCATCTGCCTCAACCCTATTTAATCCTGCTTCCAAATGATTAATAGATTTCCATAGTTCTAAATAATTATTAATAGAACATCCAGCCGAAACAAATTTGTTAAAAAATTTCTTTGAAAAAGATTTGGATTTAACTATTCTATTTTCCCAAAATAAAGATTGACTTTCATGAATACCCATAGAGGTTGCTCGACCTAAAGGCCAAGCAAACCATTGATGGCTTTGAGATGGCAAACCCTGCTCATAAATGGAATGCCCCCACTCATGCGCAGTTGCTAAAAAACTTGATAATGGTTCACCTTCAACAATTCTTGTCGTAATCCTGTAATCATTAGGCCCTAATGTAATCGAAAAAGGATGGGGAGATTTACCAACAACAACTAGATCTTTATCTCTCCCAAACTCATCAAGTAATTGGGAACATAAATTATGTTGAGATTCTGGACTCAAATCCCAGTGATATTTCTTAGATTTATTAAGCACTCTAATCAACTCTGGGAGAGTGTCTTTCAAAGGCTGAAACATTTTATTCAGCCACTTAAAAGTTAATTCAGGCTCAAAGGGTTGGGCTAGAGTTTCCCATGGTGAATATTCATCTGATATTTGTTTTGCCTCTTCAATCCGCAATTTAACTAATTCTTCAAAGAAAGGAAGAAAAATTTTAAAATCTGATTTTTCCTTAGCTTCTTGCCAGCTTTCATACCCTTTAGATTTTGCCTTTGCTAGAGACTCAACTAATTTAGGATCTAAATTTCTTTCTCTATTAAATTCTTTCAATAAAAGACTAATATTTCTTTCTTTATCTTTTATGAAAAGTTGATTATCGGAATTTCGTTCAATATCTGCTAGTTCATTTTTAGCAGATTGTATTAAATTAGAAAATTCCTCGGAAGAATTTCTTTCATGCAATACTTTTGCAATATAAGTAAGTTGTTCAGACCTCCAAGAAGCACCTTTCTTTGGCATTCCAGTATTCTGATCCCAATAAAGTGTATTTTGGATTGAACCTAATATTTGTGTTTCTTTAAGGTAAGCACCCAGTTTATTCCAATGAGTTTCAGCCAAAGATTTAAATGGAAATTAAATTTATCTTAAGATAAAAATTTTAATGTCTGCAGTAAAACATGCATCTTTATCCATAATAGGATATTGATTAATTAAGTTTTAACTTATATGGAACAAATATTTTCAAAATTAAAATTCATAACCCATGGCGAGGGTTTTATTGATATCACATATGATTTAAATTTATGTGTTGAAAAAAATAATTTTCATTCCGGAATTATAAATTTAACTTCACTTCATACAAGTTGCAGTTTAACTATTAATGAGAACGCAGATCCAAATGTACTGAGGGACTTAAAAAAGTATATGCAATCGATAGTTCCCTATGATTCCTACTTAACCTTATCAAAAAATAGAGAAGAGATATCCTATAAACATTATCAAGAAGGGGCTGACGATATGCCAGCACATATTAAAACATCCCTAACAAACACTTGTTTATCTTTGAGTTTTCAAGACGGGAAAATTATGCTTGGCACATGGCAAGCAGTTTATTTATGGGAACATCGATTTGATCAAAAGGAAAGAATCATTAATGTACATATAATTGGTGAGAAAAAGTAAGATATTTATAATGTAATAAGTCAGATTTCTTATTTAATGGAACCCTACATTTTGCAAGATGAAGAATTGAAAGAATTAGTTGTCAAAATACCTGGCTGGGAAATTAAATCTAAACAAATCCAAAGAGAATTTAACTTCGTTAATTTTATTGAAGCCTTTGCTTTTATGACTAAGGTTGCTTTAATCTGTGAAAAATATAATCATCATCCTAACTGGGAGAATGTTTATGCAAAAGTAATAATTAAATTAAATACACATGATCTAGGAGGTATTACGAATCTGGATCAAACATTAGCTTCGGAAATCAACAAAATTTTCGATCAATAAAAATATAAACTTGTTTTCAACTATTCAAAATGTCTAAAAATTTATTGCCAGTTACTATTATTAGTGGATTTTTAGGTTCAGGCAAAACTACACTTCTAAATTATATTTTAAAAAATCAAGTTGGTATTAAAACAGCTGTTTTAGTCAACGAATTTGGAGAAATCGGAATAGATAATGACTTAATAATAGAAGGGTCCGAAGATATGATCGAATTAAATAATGGATGTATATGTTGCTCTATCAATGGCGAATTATTAAATACCGTATCCAAAGTTTTAGAAAGAGCTGAAAAATTAGACTATTTGATTGTTGAAACAACTGGATTAGCAGATCCATTACCAGTAGCCATGACTTTTGCGGCTGGTGATCTTAGAGAAAAAGTAAGATTAGATTCGATAATCACTGTCATTGATGGAGAAAATTTTGATTTTGAGATTAATAATACAAGTGTCGCCTATTCTCAGATTTTATATGGAGATAT
Source organism: uncultured Prochlorococcus sp. (assembly GCA_902615165.1). The sequence continues at coordinate 18,762 of CACMNZ010000011.1, read as the reverse complement.
CCTTCTCCTAAATAAATGTGATTTAGTTAACGAAGAACAATTAAATAAAGTCGAAAAATTTATAAATAAAATTAAAAAAGAACCAAGGATATTGAGATCAACCAATAGTGAAGTTGGATTACAAACAATAATGAGTGTAGGTCTATTTGAAACAGATACTTTTAAATTCGATAAGGATAAAGAAAATGTAGAAGATAATTCCCACGATCACTCTTCTCATTCCCACGATCACTCTTCTCATTCCCACGATCACTCTTCTCATTCCCACGATTTGAATAATATAGAGGGTTTTACTTCAATTTCTTATGAGACATTTGAACCATTCTCCTTAAGGAAGTTTCAATATTTCTTAGATAATCAAATCTCACAAAATGTATTTAGGGCGAAAGGAATATTATGGTTTATTGAAAGTGATAGAAAACACATTTTTCATCTATCTGGAAAACGATTTTCTCTTGATGATGAAGAATGGACAAAAGAAAAATCTAACAAGATAGTATTAATTGGTAAAAACTTAGATCATCAAACTATTAAGAATCAACTTTCATCATGTAGATTTAGTAAAGATTAGTGTTTACATATTAGGATTTAATTAATTTTTGAAAATACTTATTAAAGGATTTAAAAAAGCATTAACCGAATTAAAACTTTTTTATTTTACTTCGTTTATTGTCGCACTCTTAGTAATCATTCCAATTTCCAATTTTCTTCTTGAAGGAGTCCAATATGTGGTAAGTGGGAATTTTTCATTAGGCATTGCTGGAGGAGAAGAAGTATTAGAAACTTTAAAAGTTTTAGTACTAACAAGTTTTTTTGGAGGAGGATTAGGCACTTTAAATGGATGGTTACTTTCAAATTGTGATTTTAAGTTCAGAAAAGCTCTCCGTATTTGTCAGCTAATTCCACTAGCCGCCCCAGCATACCTAATAACTGCTGTTTTGCAGGATTTAGGAAGTATTTTTGGGTATCAAGTAACCGGTTTATGGTGGGGTGTATTAATACTTTCAATTTCTACTTATCCATATGTATTCATTCTTGCTAACGAAAGTTTTAATAAATTTGGAGTTAATCAAATCAATGCTAGTAGAGGATTAGGAGTTGGACCGTGGAGGAGCTTCTTTAAAATCGCTTTTCCAATGGCGTTACCAGCACTAATAACAGGAATAAGTTTAATGTGTATGGAAGTAATGAATGAGTTGGGAACATTTGCGTTATTAAATATCCCAAGTATTTCTACAGGTATAGCCGAAAATTGGATAATTGAGGGTAATCCAAAAAGTGCTATTGGACTATCTTTGGTAGCTTTATTAATAATTTTCACTTTAATTATTTTTGAAAAATTCTCGAGAAGAAAATCAAAGCGGTGGAGTGAAAATCCTGCATCAAATGATTCTCAAGGGTGGGAATTAAAAAAAACAAGAGCTCTTTTAGCAATAACAATATCTTTATTTCCTCCAATTTTCTCTTTTGGAATTCCATCTTTTTGGGTTCTGCTTAATATCGATCAAATTCAAAAAGGATTATCAGCAGAATTGCTTACCCTATCATTCAGGACCATAAGTCTAGGATTTTTTACTGCATTAATAACGATGTTATTCTCGTTAATAATTTCCTTAGCAAGACGCCCAAATAAAAGCTTATTACTAGGACTAATAACAAACCTTGCGGGAATAGGTTATGCAATTCCAGGCACTGTATTAGCTTTATCTTTAATAAGCATTTCTTCTCCAAAATTGAATTTCATTGCTATTTGCTTACTAATTTGGGGTTATCTTGTTCGATTTCTAACTATTTCTAAGGGTTCTATTGATTCAAGTCTTGAGAGAATTTCTCCTAGTCTAGATGAAGCTGCGCTTGGACTAGGAGAGAATTGGCTGGGCATCATCAAAAGAATTCATCTTCCTCTTCTTCAGGGACCAATATTCGTAGGATCACTTTTAGTTTTTGTAGATACGATAAAAGAATTACCCATTACCTTTATTTTGAGACCATTTGATTTTGATACATTATCTGTGAGGATTTATCAATATGCTGGAGATGAAAGAATGGGAGAGGCAATATTACCAGCCATTATTATCATGACTTTAGGCCTTATTGCTTCAATAACATTGATACCAAGTTTAGAGAAAAAAAACTAAATTCTTTTATAAAGTTTTCTTATTAAGAAAGGTAGGCTTAAAAACAAATCTGCCGAGGTAGATATAACCCTAAAATAAACTAAAACAATGATAATTATATTTTGTGGAATACTTTTGCCTACAAATAAAAGGAGGCAAGCCTCAAAAATACCAACCCCTCCTGGAGCTGCTGGGACTACCAAGCCTAGAGACCATGACAAAGAAAAGATTACTAATAAAAATAAAATGTTCAGAGTATTACTCGAATAAAAAGTATTTAAGCAAATATAAAAACCAATAAATTTAGATAAAACAAATCCAATTTCAAGAAATAAAGCTTTAGTAGGGAAAAATGAAGTTATATTTATTCTCTCTTCAAATTGGTCCTTTGAATTTGGAAGTCTCAAGACCTCAAATACTTTTCCCTTAAGAGACCCTAATATTTTTAATATCAGAAAAATAAATTTCCTATTTAGGAATACCAAAGGAACAATTAAAAAAATATAAAATGGTGAAAAAATCAATCCCATCGATGCCAAGAGAAAAGATCCACTCAACATGAAATAAGGTTCTATAAGTGTCGAATACAAGGCAATCTGAGGATTACTTATTTTTTTTATAAAATTAAATCTTTCTACAAAATGCCAAACCCCTCCCGGAACGTATTTAAGAATATTGGTTAAAACATAAAAAGAGACTAGATTATTACTTTTAAATTCTTTCCCGCACCATCTAACAATATATTTCCATGCAAAAGCGTTCAGGTAAATACTTAAAATACAAAATAAAAATGATATAAATAGATTAATTCCATTTCTTTTTAAATTGATATCAAAAGAAATTTGATCAATATTATTAAAAAAATATATGCAAAAATAGGACAAGCTTGTAATAAAGAAAATGCTCTTTAAACAACCAAAATTAATTTTTTTTAGGAATTTAAGATATAGTTGATAACTCAAGTTAAATCTCATTTCCAGTTTTCAAATGCTTTAAAGTTTTTGCTTGATTCTCTTATTATTTTTCTTATTTCGTACGTTGATATTTTATGCTTTAACTGTAACCTCAAAACCTCATCATTTTCTGGTTTCATAATTATTGATCCATCTGGTTTCAAAGTTTGTTTAACTTTTATATTTCCAAAAGTCGTTGAACATTCTCCTCTGCGTCTAAGTAATATCCACCTGGATTGGTTCCTTTCTCGAACCCCAATAGTGTTGGAATAATCAAACCATAATCTCCTAAAAAACTCTTTTTTCTCTATGGGCAAGATTACTTTAATAGAGAATCCAATTCTATTTTTTTTCATATTGATAGCTTGATAGGAAACGTCGTAAGCTCCCTCAATTCTCAGTTTCTCCACAAAATTAGATATATCTTCGGGTGTTTGGTCATCAATCCATGCTTCTTGAATAGATATCTCTTCACACTTTGGACTAATTTGTTTATTAACTTTAAAAGAAAAATTCTCAAATGAAGTAATTTTATAAACTCTCACCAAATTAGGGAATGTAAATTTTAGGTTACCAATGCCGACTCCATAAGAGTTAATAGAATATTTTGAAGGAGGTTCAGGATAGTCGACAAAATTTGCAAGTAAGGCAATGCCAGTAGGTGTTGAGAGTTCACCATCTATTGAGTTAATGCTCGATAAAACCTTAATATTTTTTTGTCTTATTAGCTCTATTACAGCAGGAGGTGGTACAGATAATTTTCCATGTTCAGTTTGAACAAAACCTTTGCCCAACATTGGTTCATTACAATAAACCTTCTTTGGATTTAAGTAATTCAATGCAGCACATACTCCAATTATATCCACCAATGAATCTATAGCTCCAATTTCATGAAAATGAACTTCATCAGATTTAATGCCATGAACTTTTCCTTCCGCAATTGCTAAAGATTCAAATACTTCATAAATTATTTTTTTTAATTTATCTTCTAAGTGGCCATTTAAAATCAGTTTCTTGATACTTCTCCAAGTTCTTTTTATAGGACTACAGTCGATATTCTCAACCTTTGCCTTGATGCCTCGGATTGAACAACTTTTTGATTCCTTAAAGTCTAGTTGATATAGATCCTTTAATCCAAGATCAATAAGTGGCTGTTCAATAACTTTTTTAGGCACCCCTAAATCATAAAAAGCTCCTAACAACATATCTCCAGATATACCAGGAGAACATTCAATTAAAACATCATACATAAATCAAAGATTTCTTAACTAGTAAAATTGCGGCGGAAATCAACCTTTCATTCTAGTTATTTTTAGAAAGATTTTTTTCAATCACTTCGTAACTTATTAATTGCAAAGAATTTCCATCTCTGTTGATATCTAAACTTACAAAGCTATGCAAAAGTTCAAGAGAAATCTCTCCTTTTATGACTAATTTAAAATTTTTATTTTTTAAATTTTTTGAGTTTGTAGCAGGGCAGATCTTAATAACAAATTCTTTCTTTTTAGTGTTGACAAAAACTAATTCTCCTCTTACAGAAAAATAATTATCTTTAAGATCTAATTCTTCTAATAATTTAGAGAAGTCAGTTTTTGAAGAATCATTTGGGAAATCATTTAGCTGATAAGGATGCCAGATACCTGCAACCTGTAAATGCAAGTTTTGAGTATTTTTATTCTTTGGATAAACAATCCAATAATAACTTTTCTTTAAATCAATATGCTTTTTTAAAAGTGATAATGCTTTACCAAGTACTACTGTTTCAATTTTTTCGCCTTTATTATCAATTAAAAAGCCTCTATTTAGTTGCTCACTACCATGAGGAGTAAATTTACCATTAATGATACCTATTGCTCTGTTCTGCAGTTGGTTAGTAACTTTTGGGATAGGGTTTTTTAACATATTTAAAAATTCAAAATAACAATTTATAGTATTAAATTTATTATTTTTCCTCCAAACTATTAAAGGATTTTAACGCATCATCAATAGCTTCAGAAGGTTTAGTCGCATCATTCATACTATTTTGTCTCCGAATCATTTCCACAAGTTCGAGAGGATTAGTTGGAAGAAGTGAACTTTCTTCTTCCGTTTTAGTTGAGTTATCGATTTCTAATTCATCAAATAAATATTCAGCAATTAGGTAATCACTTTTAAAAGGAATTAACAAAGTAAAAAACATTACAAAACTTATTGGTTTATTAAGGCTTTTGCAAAAATAATTATTCATTTTATTTAATTTCAAAATTCTTTAATTACAAAATTTTCTGCTAATTTAATCTTACATAATTTGGTAGAAATTTGTTAATAGCAACTTGGAATGTTAACTCTATAAGAACCAGACTTTCACAAATAATAGATTGGATTAATCAAGTGAATCCAGAGATTCTATGTTTGCAGGAAACAAAAGTGATGGATGATAGTTTCCCTTTTGAACCTTTTGAACAATTAGGATACTCAGTAGAGGTCTACGGACAAAAATCTTACAATGGTGTTGCTATTATTTCAAAAATAAAGCCAGAAAATGTTAAAAAAGGATTCTACGGTTGTACTGACTCATATCAAAATATCGAAAGTTTTCTAGATCAAAAAAGATTAATTTCTGCTCATATTAATGGTATTAAAATCATTAATGTCTATGCACCAAACGGATCTTCTCTAGATTCTAGTAAGTTCGAATACAAAATTAATTGGTTAAACTGCCTAGCTTCTTTTTTGGATGAACAAGAAAAGAAAGGAGAATTAATTTGTCTTTTGGGTGATTTTAATATTGCCCCATCTAACTTGGATATTCATGATCCAAAGAAATTTGAGGGAGGAATAATGGCATCTGATTTAGAGAGAAATGCACTAAATAATATTCTAAAAAAAAGATTAATAGACTCTTTCAGGATTTTTGAAAAAAATACCGGCCATTGGAGTTGGTGGGATTACCGTAATAACGCATTTGAATTAAATAAAGGTTGGAGAATAGACCATATATATGTCAGCAAAGAACTGTCAACAAAACTTAAAAGTTGTGTCATAGACAGCTCACCTAGAGGAAATTTACGTCCTAGTGATCATGCACCAGTAATGATAGATCTTAACTTAAGCGATAATAATATAGATTTTTTTGAGGATGAGGATAATTTCTTCGAAATATAAATAATATAAATTGAATATTTTTAATGCTTGAAAAAGCCTATTAATAAAGAGTTATCTAAAGTATTATTGTTTTTTTATAATAAATTCTTTAAAAATAATAATTTACAATCCTAACTATCACAATAAAAATATCATAGTGTAGAATTTCATTTTGATTGACAAAATTTTTACTTATTTCTAATTTAGAACATGACAAGATTTTTCTCAAAACATCATTTAGCTAAATTGTGACTGACATATTAAATTACACAAAATCAGAAGAAGTTTTCTCTGCCGCCCAGCAATTAATGCCAGGAGGAGTTAGCTCTCCAGTAAGAGCTTTCAAATCTGTAGGTGGCCAGCCAATTGTTTTTGATAGAGTTAAAGGCCCCTTTGCTTGGGATATTGACGGAAATAGATATATTGATTACATAGGAAGTTGGGGTCCTGCTATATGTGGACATGCCCACCCTGAAGTTATAACGGCATTACAAGAGGCGCTTGAGAAAGGCACGAGTTTTGGTGCTCCATGTCTTCTAGAAAACAAGCTTGCTGAAATGGTAATAGATGCAGTCCCATCGGTAGAAATGGTCAGATTTGTTAATAGTGGAACTGAAGCATGCATGGCTGTTTTGAGACTTATGAGAGCATTTACTGGAAGAGATAAAGTTATTAAATTTGACGGTTGCTATCACGGTCATGCAGATATGTTTTTAGTGAAAGCGGGATCAGGTGTAGCCACCCTAGGTTTACCAGATTCTCCAGGTGTCCCACGGACAACAACTGCGAACACACTTACTGCTCCCTACAATGATCTTGAAGCAGTAAAAAAATTATTTTCTGAAAATCCTGACGCTATTTCGGGGGTTATACTCGAGCCTATCGTTGGTAATGCTGGATTTATTACTCCAGAACCCGGATTTCTGGAAGGATTAAGAGAATTAACATCTGAGAATGGATCCTTATTAGTTTTTGACGAGGTAATGACTGGATTCAGAATAAGTTATGGAGGTGCTCAAGAAAAGTTTGGGGTTACTCCTGATTTGACCACCCTTGGGAAAGTAATTGGTGGAGGCCTACCCGTTGGAGCTTATGGAGGCAAAAAAGAAATAATGTCAATGGTAGCTCCTTCAGGACCGGTTTACCAAGCAGGTACTTTGAGCGGTAATCCACTAGCGATGACCGCTGGAATAAAAACTCTAGAACTGCTCAAACAAGATGGTACATACGATAAACTTGATTCAACAACTTCTAGATTAATAGAAGGGATTATTCAATCAGCTGAGAACAATGGTATCACTATCAACGGTGGAAGTATAAGCGCTATGTTTGGATTTTTCTTGTGTGACGGGCCAGTCAGGAACTTTGATGAAGCCAAAACAAATGATACAGAACTTTTTGGTAAGTTGCATAGAGAAATGCTTAAAAGAGGAATATACTTAGCACCAAGTCCATTCGAAGCTGGTTTTACATCTCTAGCTCACAGCGAAGAAGAAATTGAAAAAACTATCGAGGCTTTTGAAGAATCTTTTAATGCAATTAAAAAATAATCATTTACTTGTTTTTTTAAGGAAATTAAGTAAATGATTAAATCTTTGAGAAAGATTATTTTTAAATAATCATTTTCTACCGCCAACTATTACTGGGGGACTGCCTCCTTCAGAGCCAGGTAGGCCAGGAACAACTTGTGTACTACCATCCCATTTGTCGAGAAATAATTTAAAAAGTACTTGGTCATCGAGACTTCTATTTAATGTCTCATATCTAAGTGCTTCTTGTTCTGCGATTTCAACTTCTGTCTTTGCCCTTAGTAATTGCTGACCAGCAATTTGCTTTTGTTCAATCGCAGCCCTATATTCTTCAGCAATCTCTAATCCAGTAAGATCTAAACTTTTAACATCTACATAATCAAATGAATTCAGCTCTTGTGCAACAGTGTCACCTACTTTTTCAGAAATTACTGCGAATTCAGTAGCAATTGTTTCTAACTCATATTGAGAAAATACAGATTTAAGAGCTTTTAGCAAAGATGGCTGAACAATTTTTTGATAAACATCGCTATTTCTGCTCGCAATTGTGGCAAAGATCCTTCCTGCTTCATTAGGTTTTACTGAATACTTTACAGTAGCTGTAGCCCTAATAACTTGAAGATCTTTAGTTAAAGTTTCAAATTTTTCGGGTTGAACTTGAGTTTTAATATCAAATGGATATACAGACTGAACAAATGGAAGTTTAAAGTTTAAGCCAGCTCTTCTAGAGGGACCACTTACTTTCCCTAATGTTGTAACAACTGCAACTTGTCCAGAAGGAACTACAAAGAGAGATTGGGTAAGCAAAAGAAAGCCAGTAAAAGACAATACAATTAGTAAAGTTGCAGTCCCACCAGGGCCTGTTGGAGTGACATTTTTAAAGGATGTTGACATTAAATTTTTTCTTTTAATTAATCATATTTAAATAGACTAATTAGTGCATTAATAAGGCATTTAATTAAAATATTTTTTTAATAATTGTAGATTTAAATAGATATTATTTTTTAGATATTTAATTTTAATTCTTGCAAAATTTCTAAGTAAAGATCCTCATCTATTTCCCTAATATCGTATTCAGAGGGTAAAACACCATGCTTATGTTCATGTACAGCCATCCAACAAAATTTCTCAATTTCTTCTTTTGAGAAACGAGGATATTCTTTAACTTTCTTAATCAATGATTTAATGAGAGATTCTGAATAAACTGCCATGTTTTTAAAATAGTCTTACTGGAGATCCTATCTAAAGTTATTAACTTTTAGAGGAATGTTCAAAGACTCTTCCAACTCACTTACAAGCTTAATTGCTAATTGAAGATCATTTTTGCTTTTACTAGCAACCCTAAGTGTTTCTCCATTGATGCTGACATTAATTTTTTTTATATGATCTCTAATATTTTTACTAATTTTTTTTGCGAATTCTTGTTGAATTCCTTGTTTTAATAAAATCGTTTGTTTTATTCTATTACCACTGACCATTTCAATTTCACCATAGTCAAATATTTTTAAAGATAAGTTTCTTTTTATTGCCTTTTGTCTAATTATGTCGTTTACAGCATTCAAGGTTAGTTCGCTGTTAGTAATTATAAAAACATTTTCTTTATCTAAATCAACTGAAGTATCTGTGCCTTTAAGATCGTAACGCTGAGAAATTTCCCTTTTTACTTGATCCAAAGTATTTACTAATTCCTGTCTATCAAAATCAGAAACTATATCAAATGAAAAACTTTCTGCCATAATAAATTATTTAGAGCTAAATATTCTTAGCATAAATCATCTTTTAATACTGGGGAATGGATTAATTTAATCAAAAAATAACAAACTAACCACTTTCCCCATTTCTTCTGCGCATCTACAACTATTTAGCAAAGTTTCACTATCGTGAAAGGCAAAGCATATTAATTGATCGCACCTAGTAATAATTTCTTGATTACAAAGACTACTTGCAAGTGGCAAAGGTAATTCATCATTTTCACTCTTTTCAACTAAGTGCATAACCTTTTCAAGTTGATCCTTTATTTCGGGTATTTGTCTATCAAGACTTTGTGGTAATAGAACAGTTAACAATGATGGATTAATATCTAAGACAGCTCGAATAACAGCTGCATTTACACCTTGAGAACCAGAAGTAAGGATATTATGTCCTTCCTCTGCTAACGACCTCGCTATCAACTCAATTAAGTGGATGTCGACAACTGGTACATGTCTACTGCCCAAAAAAGCAATTCTCCTTTTCCCATTATCTTGGAGTTTTGCAAGTTCTTGAGCTAAGGCATCAACACCTTCAGTTGCTGGTAAATCTAAAGAGCGACTCAAAATAATATAGTTACTTTATTTGAAATTAGCATTTATCTGAAAAATTGCAGGGAAAATCAATCTTTTCGAGAATTCTTTTTAGATTTACATGCTCTTCAACCAATTGAATAGCATAAGAAGCTTTGATGGATTCATGTATTCTGACATGACCAAAAGCTTGCTCAATAATTTCTACGGAGGAAAGTGTATCTAATTCGACCTTTAAAATTGGCACCTCCAATTCTTCCGCTCTATGAATCAATTGTGACAAGGGATCTCCTAAACCAGTTAAAATTAGGCATTGAGTTGAAGCTTCCAAAGCAGCAAGCTGTATATCAGTTCTATCAGCTCCAGTAACTACAGCCATATTTCGTCTTCTCCTGAAAAATTCCATTGCAGAATTTACCCCCATTGCACCAATACTTAGTGTTTCAACAAGTAATTGATCTTTTTCAGGGCAACAAATTACTTGGGCATCTAATCTTCTTACAAGTTCACCGACAGTGACACTTCTAAGAAGTGGTGATTTAGGCATCACACCAAACACTTCAATATCTAGATCTATAAGAGAAGGTATTATTTCATTTTTAATTTTTTCGACTTCTTGCGGCAAAACTCCGTTCAATACAACGCCAGCCAATTTCTCACCTAATTGTTTTTTCGCATTAAGTAATGCATCCACGCTTTTACAATCTTCCCATAAATTAACAATTAAAACTTTCGCGTCTAAATCCTGAGCAAGTTGTGGGAGACTTAAGCCATAAATCATTCCTTCATGAAGACTTCCAGCCGCCTCTAAAATATTAAGGCCTTCAAAATCATCATTAACCAATCCTTCAATTTGATCAAAACCTTTTCCTGGTAATAAGTCTTTATTGAAGATTCTTTTCTCGGCTGATATATTATCCAATAAACCTACTGAAGAAATTAAATTCTCTTCCTCTATATTTAACGTAGAACCAATAAACTTAACATCATCATCTATTAATCCTTCATAAGATATCGAAGGTAGATTAGTAAGTTCAATACAAGTTGCTAAAGGTTTTCCTATGCGTACTTTTTTTTTCTCATGTAAAAGTCTTTTTGCTATTCCAAGAACCATTGCAGACTTACCACTAAATGGCTCACATGAACCAATTAATAATATATCGCTCATAATTTAGTAAAGTTATCTATCAATAGGTTTAAGATAATATTTTTTTAAGAACTAAACAAATATTAATTTATGAGTTTTAATCAAATTAAAAAAAAAACAAATTTTCTTTAGTAAATTATTTTAATCTTTTGGTATCTCATCAAAATTAAGCAAAATGATAAATTCAATCAAAAACAAAAAAACTATTGGTATTACTGGAGCCTCTGGCGCGTTAGGGAAAGAATTAACAAAGTTGTTTCGTCAAAAAGGATATAAAGTGATTGGATTTACTCATAGTAAAACTAATTATGAAAAAAATCATGAATCACCAAATGAATGGATTAAATGGGAATGTGGGAAGGAGTCGTTATTAAAAAACCAATTAGAAAAGATAGATATTTTAATTTTGAACCATGGTATCTATGATTTGAGTAGAGAAAATTCAAATTACGAAAAATCGATAGAAATAAATGCATTAAGCAAATTCAAATTTTTAAATTTATTTGAAGATATCGCGCTAACCAATGATTCACTAATAAAAAAAGAGATTTGGATAAACACATCTGAAGCAGAAATTTTACCAGCCCTAAATCCTTCGTATGAGATCAGTAAATCCCTTATTGGACAATTAGTTTCCTTCAAAAAAAATCTTCTCGACAATAATACAAAGAAAAAATTAATAATTAAAAAAATCATTTTAGGGCCTTTCAAATCAGAACTAAATCCTATCGGTATAATGAGTCCTAAATTTGTTTCTAAAAAAATTTATGATTTAGCTAATTCAAAAAATTATTTAATAATAATTAGTCCAAACCCATTAACCTACTTACTTTTCCCATTGAAAGAATTTTTTAATTTTTTGTATTGTCAAATTATCTACAAGTACAAATCTTAGTGTCTAGAAATCTCTATCTGTCAATATTTCAATACCATCTTTTAAAACAACTATTGTATGCTCCCATTGGGCTGATAATTTTCCATCTTTAGTTATTACAGTCCATCTATCATTAAGCGTTTTACAATATTTAGTCCCTTCATTAACAATAGGTTCCACAGCTAATGTCATTCCCTCACGAAGGACGACGTTAGGCAATTCTTTAGTTCGAAAATTAAATACAGATGGTTCTTCATGAAGATTTCTTCCAACTCCATGGCCTGTATAATCTTCCACAACACTAAAGCCATTTTTTAAAACAATATCTTCTATTTCCCCAGCCACATCTAAAAGTGTATTCCCGGCTTTAATTTTCGAAAGGCCTGCATACAATGCTTTATAAGCTATATCACTAAGTTTTTGAACCTCTGGATTAACTTCTCCTACACAAATTGAGATACAACTATCCCCATGAAAGCCATCTAAATATGCTCCTGTATCAATTTTAACTAAGTCACCATTTTTAATTATTTTATTTTTATTTGGTATTCCATGAACAACCTCATTATTAATACTAGAACAAATGCTTGAAGGGAAACCATGGTAGCCCTTAAAACTTGGCACAGCCCCAAAACTTTTTATTCTCCTTTCTGCGAAATCATCTAAATCTTTTGTGCTCATTCCAGGTTCAATTAAGTCATTAATTTCCCTCAAAACAGTTGCTACAATCCTGCTAGATTTTTTCATCAAATTTATTTCTCGTGCAGACTTTATTTCAATTCCTCTTCTCCTCTGAATAAAAGGAACTTGATCATTAGCCTTTGAATTATTTTTTTTTAACAAAAGATCTGCAAAATGTCTCATTGGAATAAATAATAGTAATGAGTAAGTATTTTTAAAATAGCCATTACGGTCTTGGCTATCTTAAATCTATCAATAACAATTGGAAAGCAACAAAAATGAAAATTTTAGTTAATTCTAGGCAATTTCATAAGGCATTGGCGCCTTGGGTTTTTCTTCCATTATTTACATCATCAATTACAGGACTTTTTTATAGAATTTCAAAAGATTTATTGGGTTACTCTAGAGAACAAGTTCATTGGTTAATGTCTCTCCATGAGGGCGAATGGCTTGGTAATAATGGAGAACTAATATACGTAATATTGAATTCCATTGGAGTTTTATGGATGCTCATAACGGGATTCCAAATGTTTTCAAAAACAATTTCATTTACCAAAAAGGTTACTAAAGGCGAGTCGAAAGGTTAAGATATAGAACTTGTAGGATAAAAAAACCAAAATGGCCAAAGAGAAACAAGAGAAGGAATTAGAAACCGTTATTAAAGCTGATGAAAAAGTTGATGTAGCAGTCGAACAAAAGGCGAAGACCATGGTTTCTGAAAATATGCAAACCTTAAGATCATCCAATCTTATAGAGGATTTTGAGAATGAACAATTAAAAAAAGAATTACCGGAAATTTATGTTGGTGACACTGTTAAAGTTGGAGTAAAAATTACAGAAGGTAATAAAGAAAGAGTCCAACCTTATGAAGGTGTTGTCATAGCAAAAAGGCATGGAGGTATTAATCAGACTATTACAGTTAGAAGAATTTTTCAGGGTATAGGTGTTGAAAGAGTATTTATGCTACATAGTCCACAGGTTGCCTCTCTAAAAGTTGAACGTAGAGGTAAAGTAAGAAGAGCTAAGTTATTCTATCTAAGAGATAGAGTAGGAAAAGCTACTCGCGTAAAACAACGCTTTGATCGATAAAGTTGTAAAGTAATCAACTTATTGGTCACACAGACGCTTATAATCATCTAAATGCGTCGTTAGTTCAGTTGGTAGAACGCAGGTCTCCAAAACCTGATGTCGGGGGTTCAAGTCCTCCACGACGCGTTTGATCAACATTATGTAAATCATTTTTTCATAAGATGGAGTTAGATCTTCAACCTGGGGACGTAGTCAAAGTCCTTGAATCAGCAGCTTTAGGATGGGTTCGTGCAAGAGTCATCAGAGTTAAGTCCGGCGGGAGAGTTGTCGTACAAAGTGACCAAGGCAGAGAATTTACCGCTAGAGGTAATCAAGTTAGGTTGATAGAACCTGCTGGTTTTAGACCTCAAAAATAAATAGTTTTTTATACTAAGGCCGCTGAAAAATAACTATTTAATTAATTTCTCAAATTAATAAATTTTTTTTTTATTACAACACCATAGATTAAGTATTATGATCTGATAAGTTTTAAGAATGAAGTTCTAAATAAATTTAGAACAACGCTAAGGGACCGTAGTTCAACTGGTTAGAGCACCGCCCTGTCACGGCGGAAGTTGCGGGTTCGAATCCCGTCGGTCCCGTTCTTTCTAAAAGAAATTTGGAAAAACGTTTAAGACTAGCTCCGAGTCCAACGGGTTTATTTCATATTGGGACAGCGAGAACAGCATTATTCAACTGGTTGTATGCACAAAAAATAAACGGAAAATTTCTTATCAGAATAGAAGATACAGATTTTCTTCGATCTAAATCTGAATATACAAAAAATATATTAGAGGGCTTGAAATGGCTTGGACTTCAATGGGATGAAGAACCTATAAAACAAAGTGACCGAATTTCGATTCACAAAAATTACATCAAAAAGCTTTTGGAATGTGGAGCTGCATATAGGTGCTTTGCAACAGAAGAAGAAATTTCTGAATTAAGAGAAGAACAAAAAAAGAAAGGTTTACCTCCAAAGCATGATAATAGACACAGAAATCTTTCAAAAGAAGAAATAGAAACATTTATTTCCCATGGGAGGAGCTCAGTTATAAGGTTTAAGATTGATGAAAAAATTGAAATTAAATGGGTAGATCAGATAAGAGGCGAAATCAAATGGCAAGGAAAGGACTTGGGTGGTGATTTGGTTTTGTCAAGGAGAGCGAAGGGATATGAGATTGGAGACCCTTTGTATAATCTTGCAGTTGTGGTTGATGATAATTTCATGAATATTACGCATGTTGTAAGGGGCGAAGACCATATCTCCAACACTGCGAAACAAATATTAATTTACAAAGCATTAAATTTTAATTTGCCAACTTTTTCACATGCACCACTAATACTAAATATGGAAGGGAAAAAATTATCTAAGAGAGATTGCGTTACTTCGATCGACGAATTTAGAGATATGGGATATTTACCTGAGGCCTTATCGAACTATATGGCCTTTTTAGGTTGGTCTCCAAAAGCTACCGACAGAGAAATACTTTCACTTAAGGAGATATCTGAAATTTTTGACTTATCAGACATAAATAAAGCTGGTGCTAAATTCAGTTGGGAAAAACTCAACTGGATTAATTCTCAATATATAAAAAATATGGAATCAATAAAGTTAAGTGAGATCATAAGTAAATACTGGGATGATAATGGTTGGGTGCCGCCATCTCAAGAATGGGCTCATAAATTAGCAATTTTACTTAAAGACTCTATGACTCTTTTAAAAGATTCAATTGATCAATCAAAACCATTTTTCTTAATACCTCCTATTCAGAAAGAAGGTCAAGATTTTCTAGAAAGCAATGATTGCAAAACATCTCTAAAATTAATCTTAAATTATTTAATTAAACAAAATACTTTAAAAATAAATAAAGAGAAAGCCAAAGAAACAATAAACGAAATCTCAAAATTGCATAATATTAAAAAAGGGATATTGATGAAATCATTAAGAGTAGCCTTTTTTGGATCTCTGAGTGGACCAGATTTAATTCAAAGTTGGGAGCTTTTCGCAGAGAGTAAAACTGATAGAACTCGAATTGAAAGATGTCTAAAATCAATCTAAATTATTTTTTTGACTTAATTCAAGCCTATTCGCCAAAGGTTTTGCTGAAAGACCTTGTATTCCCACAGTCATCAATATTGTAAGAAAAACTAAACCTTGTAGACGACCAGCCCCAAGGATGCCAGCCTGCTCTAATCTGATAGAAAAAAGAGAAGCTACCGCTGCAGTAACAATACCTCTTGGAGCTAACCATGCTATGAATATTTTTTCTTTGAAGTTCAATTCTCTACCCAATGTAGCTATCAATATAGAGATAGGGCGAACAATTACCATCAACATAAAAACGCAAACAACTCCTCCCCAGCCAAGCGGACTTAATTCACCCCAAGAAACATCAGCGGCCAGAAGGGGGAAAAGAACTGTTATTGCTAATTGAGCTAATTCTCCTATTAGGTTGTCCAATCTCTCCTTATCTATAACTTCTCTTTTGCCTACAATAAAACCTGCAGCGACAGAGGCTGGCAAGCCTGATTCTGGTAAAAAATATTCGCAAATTCCATACACAAGGAAAATAAATCCAAGGGTAACCTGAAGCTCTGTACCAAATGAGGCTTCATTTTTTATTTTTTTTAAAATTTCGGATAATAACCATCCTGCACTTAATCCGATTAAGACTCCTCCCCCGAGTCTTTGCATTAATGCTACAAATACATCGTTAATCCCATGAAGGTCCCCTAAAGTCAGTTCTAAAAGCAGTAATGCTAATACTGCACCAATTGGTTCAAGCAATAACCCCTCAGCTTTTAAAACCTCCGAGATTGGGGAAACTAGTTTTATTTGTTCCACTAATGGAGAAACAACTGTTGGTCCAGTAGCTAGAATTATGGCACTATAAATTCCTGCAACTTGCCATGAAAGACCAGCAAGCCAATGAGCAATAAAAATTCCAGCTGATAATGAAATAAAAAGTCTTACCAATGAAATCTTCAAAACAGTATTTCTTATATTCCCCTCAGGCAGTTTCAAATTTAATCCCCCTTCAAATAGAACCAAACAGACTAAAAGCCCCACAATAGTTTCAAGCCCTTGCCCCAGATCTAAAGGCTCAACCAGTCCTAATCCTGATCTTCCAATAAATAATCCAGAAAGCAATAAAATAACAACACTTGGGAATCCTGTAAAAGAAGAAAATAATCGAGCGCAAGCACCTGCAAATACAGTTATACCCCAAAGTAATCCAAGCCTTTCAGGCGTCATATAAAATTATAAATAATAAAAATATTAATTATTTTGATTAAATCAATAATCTTATCTCAAGTCCAATAAATACAATACTTTTTAATTTAATTAATCAGCTGAACAAGAGTAATTTTTATTAATTCTTTCAAAACTACTTTTAAGAAAATGAATTTTATTTCTATCTAGAAAACTGACTTATTAAAACAATAATTATAAAAATAATTCCTATACCAACAGTTGCCATCCTTCCATTCCATATCTCAGCCTGAGGGGTAAAACCTCGTTTCCACAAATTCAGTTCCTTTTTATCAACAAAGTTTGTTTTCTCTTTAATCTCGATTTTAGGTTGTTTGTTCATAGAAGTTAGAAAGGAGGGTTTTCTTCATAGAGAGTATTTGCTTGTTCAATTGATAGTCTTCCAGCAACACCTAATTTAAGGGAACTTAAATGATCCCTAAATTTAATCCTGAACAATGCCGCCGCTCCAATCATTGCCGCATTATCTGTACAAAGATTAAGGGGAGCTAAATGAACTTTAATAGATTTTTTACTAGCTTCACAAATCATCATTTTTCTTAATGTATTGTTAGCAGCCACTCCCCCAACCACAACAACATTATCCAAGCTATGGTCTTCTGCGCATTTTATTGTTCTCTCTATTAAGACCTCTGCCACTACTCTCTCAAAACTCGCAGCAATATCAGGAGTTGGAACTGTCTTACCCTCCAAGTTTATTCTCTCAATTAATCTTAATACGGCAGTTTTTAGGCCACTAAAAGAAAAATCATACTTAAGAAATCCACCTTTTTTATCTGAAATCCTACATTTTGGTAAATTAAATTTCATTGGATCCCCATTTTTAGCAATCTTTTCAATTGCCGGGCCTCCTGGATAACTAAGACCTAGTAGTCTGCCAACTTTATCAAAAGCTTCGCCAGCAGCATCATCAAAACTTTTCCCAAGTCTTTGCATTCCCCTTTTATCATCAACCTTTATCAATTCAGTATGCCCGCCGCTAACAAGTAATGTAAGAAAAGATTTCTTTGGATAGTTTTCTGAAAATAGAATTGAAGATAAATGCCCCTCTAAATGATGAATTCCCAAAAATGGTTTTGAATGTAACATACAAAGTGCTCTTGCAGTTATAGAGCCAACTCGTAAACAACCAACTAATCCAGGAGCTACAGTTGACGCAATATAATCGACTTCCTCAATTTTAATTTTTGATTCTTCTAAAGCCTTATCTAAAACAAAAGGTAATAACTCTAGATGCTTTCTTGCTGCAAGTTCAGGCACAACTCCTCCCCATTTTGAATGATCTTCAATCTGAGAAGCAACTATATTTGAATGTATTTTAAAAGTATCGCCAATATTAGAAACTATTGAGACAGATGTCTCATCACAACTTGTTTCAATAGCTAAAACTTTATGCATTTTTGATTCAACTTGTTCTATTTTAATATTAATTTCTTACTTAACACATTATAAGGAATTAAAGATTGCAACTTATGAAATTCTTTTTTTCAATCATAACCTCAGTTTTTCTGTTCCTCGGAATTACTCCAATTGCTCTAGCAGCAAATGGGCCCGCCTTAAATGCAGATAGAGCTAGCACAGAATATACTGCTTCAGCTCTCACAAAATGCTCTGAAAATCCTAAATTCATTGAGAGAGCAAATTCTGCAACTACTCAAAAAGACATCGCAAGATTTGAAAGATATGGAAAAGCATCATGCGGAGATGATGGTCT